>JAJXYM010000180.1 GCA_021780585.1 Deltaproteobacteria bacterium | reverse complement strand
CGCAGAAAAACCGCCCCGTGCCGCCGCTGATCACCAGCGCGCGCACGGCGGCGTCCTCCTCGGCGCGGATCAGCGCGTCAACCAGTTGCGCGGACAGCTCCCCGTTGAGCGAGTTCGCCGCCTCCGACCGGTTGAGCGTCACGGTCGCGACGCCGTCGGCCACGTCATACCTGATCGCCGTGTACTCGGGCATGGCCTGATCCTCCCCGGGCGGCGCGCTTCGATTGCGCGGACGCCCGCCCGCCGCATTCGCACGCCCGGCGCCTTCCGTCAAGCGGCGCGGCGGCGCGATCAATTGGTTGCATCATGCAACCAATTGACTTCGGTCCGAGGCTAGCCGAATCGGTTTTATGATGCAACCTTACGAGCAATCGCGGGCGCGCCGGTTGCGAATTCCGGGCCGAATCCAATAGTTTAGGCGCATGAGGCGCAAGACCTTCGCGCGCATGAACTGTTCGATCGCCCGCGCCCTCGAGCTGGTCGGCGAATGGTGGACGATGCTGATCATGCGCGAGGCTTTTCTGGGCACGCGCCGCTTCCGCGACTTTCAGCGCAACCTCGGCATCGCGCGCAATATCCTCTCCGCCCGGCTGAAGAAGCTGGTCGCGCGCGGCGTGCTGACGCGCGAGGCGGCGGCCGGCGGCGGCCGGCGTCTCGAATACCGCCTGACCGAAAAGGGGCGCGCTTTCTTTCCGGTCCTGATGGCGCTGATGCAGTGGGGCGACCAATGGGTCGCCGGGACGGAACGCGCCCCGGTCAAGGTGGTCGAACGCGCGAGCGGGCGCGAAATCGCCACGGTAGCCGTGCGCGGCGCCGACGGCCGCGTCCTGCAGCCCGCCGACGTGACGATGGTGGCCGGTCCGGGCGCGGGCGCCGCGACGCGCGCCCGGCTGGGCTCCCGCGCGAGTCACGGCGCGGCCGATCGTCCGGCCGTCCGCCGGGGTTCCGCACGCGCCGCGGCCGAATAATCCCTCGCCGCCCGAGCGGCCCAACGCTTCTTTTCCTGGTCCGCGCCCGTGCTATCGTGCCGCCTGAGCCGCAACGATGGCGAGCGAATTAGACAACGATTTGCGCCTCGCGCAACAGTTCGAACAGAAACGGTTGCGCAAGGCCGGGCCGCGCGCGGCTACGGGAGGGACCAACATGGGTGGGTTCAAGAACTTTATCCTGCGCGGCAATGTCGTCGACATGGCGGTCGGTATCGTAGTCGGCGCCGCGTTCGGCACGGTGGTCACCGCCTTCGTGAAGGATATGCTCACGCCCTTTATCGCGGCGATCGTCAAGCAGCCCGACTTTTCCGGCATCGCGTTCACGATCAACGGCAGTAAATTCATGGTCGGCGAATTCGTCAACGCGCTGATTTCGTTTCTGCTGATCGCCGCCGCCGTCTATTTCGGCATCGTGATGCCGATCAACAAGCTCCTCACGCGAGTGCAAAAGCCGGCCGCGCCGACCACCCGGAGCTGTCCGGAATGCCTCAGCGAAATTCCGCTCAAGGCGCGGCGATGCGCCCATTGCACGTCGCCGGTTCCGGCCTGACCCGCGGCTGAAGGCCGCGCCCGGCCCGTCACCTGCGCGCCGGGGCGTCGTCCGCCCAGGCGAGCGGGGGATAGTGATCGCGCCAGGGTCGCGCCTCCTCGAACGCCGCGGCCAGCGCGATGATGCCGGTTTCGTCGACGGGCCGGCCGACGATCTGGAAACCGATGGGCAGCCCCGCGGCGGTCCATCCCAGCGGCAGCGAAATCGCGGGCTGGCCGGTGGCGTTGAAGGGAAAGGTGAACGGAATCCAGCCGAAGAGCTCGTCGGCGTAGCGCTCGGGATCGGTGAACATCGCGCCCAGCTTAAGCGGCGGACGGGTGAGCGTCGGCGTGACCAGCGCGTCGTAGGGCGCCAGCGCAACGACTACTTCGCGCGAAAGATTATGCATTTTGGCGAGCGTTCCGAGGTACTCCGCGGCGGACATCGCGCGCCCGCGCTCCCAGAACGAGCGCACCACCGGATCGACCGCCGCCGGATCGCGGAGCGGCACGGCGCTGATCCCCGCGCAGATCAGTTTGCGCGCGACTTCGAGCAGCTTCGCCGCCGGATCCAGCGCGATCGGTTCCACGGTATGGCCCAACGCGCGCATCGTGTCGCATCCCGAGGCGAACGCCACCCGCACCTCGGGGTCGGTCGGCGCGATCGCCGAATGGTCGATCGCGGCAAGGCGCAGCTTGTGCGGACGGCGCGCCACCGCGGCGACGAAGCCGCATTCCGGCGCCGGCGCCCAGTAGGGATCGCCGACCGCCGGCCCCGCCATCACGTCGAGCAGCAAGGCGGCGTCGCGCACGCTGCGCGCCAGAGGACCGTTGGTGGCGAAGCCGCCCCACCCTTCGCCCATCACCGGGGCGTTCGAGACGCGGCCGCGCGACGGCTTGATGCCGACCAGTCCGCAGCAGGCGGCCGGCAGCCGAATCGACCCGCCGCCGTCGCTACCCTCGGCGATCGGTCCGAGGCCGGCCGCGACCGCCGCCGCCGCGCCGCCGCTCGAGCCGCCCGCCGTATACTCCGGATTCCACGGATTGCGAGCGGGCGGACACAGGCCGCCTTCGGTGGTCGGCCGGCCGCCGAATTCCGGCGTGGTGGTCTTGCCCAGCAGAATTCCCCCCGCGGCGGCGATTCGCGCCGCGTATTCGTTATCCGCGCGCGGCACGAAATTCTCGAAATTCTTCGAACCCAGCGTGGTGCGGATGCCTTTGGTCCAGGTCAGGTCTTTGAGCGAATAGGCGACGCCAAAGAGCGGCATCGCCGATCGCTCCGCGGCCGACGCCAGTTCGAGGCGGGCGGCGTCGGCCAGCGCCCGATCGGCCGTGATCGTCATATAGGCGCCGAGCCGCGGATTGAGCCGCTCGATCCGGGCAAGAAAAAACTCGGCCACCTCGCGCGGGCGAATCTCGTTCTTCAGGACCAGCTCGCGCAGCTCCGTCGCTTCGATATAGGGATCAATCATCGCACGCCTCCGGCGGTCGCGGGTTGATTCTCTGTTAATGCAAAGCCGCGCCGATGCAAAGCGTCCGGCCAACCCGCCGCGGCGGCGATCGTGCGGCCGGATACGCTATACTTTCCGGCGATGAAGAAACGGCGGCGCGAACCGTGGCGATGAGGGGAGTGGTGCTGTGGCTGCACGTGCTGTGCGGCGTGACCTGGGTCGGAACCTGCGCGGCGTTTGTGCTGGCGGCCTCCTCGATGGCGGTGGAAACGGCGGACTGGCGCGAATTCGCGCTGCGCGCCGCGCCCCGCATCAATCGCATCAATTTCGTCGCCGCGGCGCTTATCCCGCTGACCGGGATCGGCAATCTGTTCGGCGCCGCGTTCGTGCGCAAAACGCCCTTTTCGCCGGCCTTTATGGGTATCCTGACCCTCAAGGTGACGATTTACTTCGTCATGGCGATCTTGTTGTCGGCGGCGGTCGGCGCCGAGCGGCGGATGCGCGAGGCGGCCGCGACGGCGGACGGTCTCGCGTCAGCCGCACGCCGCCTGACGCGGCTTTACGGAGCGATCGCCGGCTGCGGCACGCTCGCGCTCGCGCTCGGGCTCTGGCTGGCCGGAAGCTGACGGACACTTCCCGATGGAATCTCAAGTAAAACTTGAATTTGACGAATTGACGATCGTTTTCCTGAGCGACGGCATCTGGCGCAACGACGGCGGCTGCATGTTCGGCGTCGTACCGCGCGAACTCTGGCGTCGTGAGCATCCGGCGGACGCGCAAAACCGGATCCGGCTCAACCTCACCTGCCCGCTGATCCTGCGCGGTTCGGACGCGATCCTGGTCGATACCGGAATCGGCAATCGGCTCAGCGCGGTCGAGCGGAAAATTTTCGACCACGGCGAAGGATGGCTGATCGAGGGCTTGCGCGCGCTCGGGATGGAGCCGGGCGACATCACGCAGGTGGCGCTCTCGCATCTGCATTTCGATCATTGCGGCGGAATCGTGCGCCGGCGCGAGTCGGGAAGCTTCACGCCGGCCTTTCCGCGCGCCCGGATTTTGGTTCAGCGCGGCGAAATCGAAATCGCGCGCAATTCGCGCAACGAGCGCTTGCGCGCCGCCTATCGCCATGTGCACGAATGCCTCGAGCCGGTGGCCGGAGCGATCGAGGCGCTGGACGGCGACACCGAAATCGCGCCGGGCGTCGCCGCCGTCGTCACCGGCGGCCATACCGCCGACCATCAAATCGTGATCGCGGAATCGAATGGGCAGGCGCTGGTCCATCTGGGTGATATCGTGCCGACCCGCTCGCATATGCGCGGGCCATGGAATCAGTCCTACGACCTTGACGCGATTCGCACGATGGAGGTGAAGGCCGCCTATCTTGAACGGGCGGTCGCCGCGCGATGGTGGGTTTCATTCGCTCATGACGAGCGCGTCTTTGCGGCGCAGGTGGCAAAGGATCGTGGGCGGATGGTGCTGGACGCGCAAATCGACGTGCCGACGGATTAGACGGCGTTTGAATTTCCGCGCGGCCGAAAACGTCTGCTTTGATAATCGATATCGCGCATGACCGGCGCGGCTTGCGGCGGCCGGCCACGGCGATGGCGAGTCGACGCGGATTCCTGTTGAAAACGCCGCCGGGCGGAAAAATCTTCCCTTGCTTCGCTTAGATACGGGGTTATACTTAAACGCAGGGATGCGCTGCGAAATAGCACAACCCGGCCTCCGGTTCCGTTCTCTCCCTCCGGCAGTCTCCTATGCTGCGAAAGGCTCGCCTAACCAAGGAGTTAGCTGATGGCCGAAGTGAACAATTTTGAGCAGCTTATAAAAAGCGATCGCGCGGCGCGTGAATCCAAGCAATGGCGCGGCACGCTGCTCGAGTATCTGGATATGGTCAAGGCCGATCCGCTGATGACCAAGCTGGCGCACGCCCGCATCTACGACATGATGATGGCGCAGGGCACGCGCAGCATCCACGACACCGACGATCAACGCACCAAGCGGCTCTACAAGGACGAGCCGATCAAGGTCTACAATTTCTTCGCCGACGAATTCTTCGGCATCGAACGCACGATCGCGCAGATCGTCCGGTATTTCCATTCGGCCTCGCTCAAGGGCGAAGAGAGCCGCCAGGTGCTCTATCTGATGGGTCCGGTCGGGTCGGGCAAAAGCTCGCTGGTCGAGCGCGTGCAGCGCGGCCTCGAGCAGGCGACTCCGGTTTACTCGATCGAGGGATGCCCGATGTTCGAGGAGCCGCTCCATCTCATCCCGCGCCATCTGCGCCGCGAATTCGAGAAGATGCTGGGCGTGCATATCGAGGGCGATCTGTGCCCGGTATGCCGTTATCGTCTCAAGGAGGAATACGGCCAGCGTTACGAGGAGTTCCCCGTCGAGACGCGCAGTTTCTCCAAGCGCAACCGGGTCGGCGTGGGCGTGGTGCCGCCGGTCGATCCGAACAACCAGGACACCTCGGTGCTGATCGGTTCGGAGGATATCTCGAAGCTCGATCAATATTCCGAGGGCGATCCGCGCGTGCTCGAACTCAACGGCGCGCTCAATGTAGGCAATCGCGGCATCGTCGAATTCATCGAGGTCTTCAAGAACGAAACCGAATACCTGCACGCGATGATCACGGCGACGCAGGAAAAAGTGATTCCCGCCCCCGGCCGTCACGGGATGGTCTACGTCGATACCTGCATTATCGCCCATTCCAACGAGGCCGAATGGCAGAAGTTCAAGGCCGACCACACCAACGAAGCGATCCTCGACCGGATC
>JAJXYM010000061.1 GCA_021780585.1 Deltaproteobacteria bacterium | reverse complement strand
GGGCGGGCGCGCTGGCGGGGACGACCCTGCCGATCGATCGCGCGATGGTCGCGCGGGAGCTGGGCTTCAGCCGCGTTGCCGAAAACAGTATCGACGCGGTCTCGGATCGCGATTTCGCGGTCGATTTTCTGGCCGCCGCCGCCCTGCTGGCGGTCCATCTGTCACGCATGGCCGAGGAAGTTATCCTCTGGACCAGCGCCGAGTTCGGTTTCGCCGAATTGCCGGACGAATTTTCGACCGGCAGCTCGATGATGCCGCAGAAGAAAAATCCGGACCTGCTCGAGCTGATTCGCGGCAAGAGCGGGCGCGTGATCGGCGATCTGGTGGCGCTGCTGACGACGCTCAAGGGGCTGCCGCTGGCCTACAATTCGGACCTGCAGGAAGACAAGGAGCGAGTCTTCGACGCGCTCGACACGCTCAAGCCGGCGCTCGACCTGCTGGCGAAATTCTGGCCGCGGCTGGCGTTCAAACTGCCCGCGATGCGGGCGGCGGCGGGCGGCTTCGCGATGGCGACCGATCTGGCCGAATATCTGGTGGCGCGCGGCGTGCCGTTTCGCGCGGCGCACGAGGCGGTCGGCGCAATGGTGCGGGAGACGGCGGCGGCGGGAAAATCGCTGGAGGCCCTGACGCTGGACGACCTGCGCCGCTATTCCGCGAAATTCGG
The DNA here is from genome assembly GCA_021780585.1 of Deltaproteobacteria bacterium. Classification (GTDB taxonomy): domain Bacteria; phylum Desulfobacterota; class Binatia; order Binatales; family Binataceae; genus JADMIL01. The sequence continues at coordinate 5,089 of JAJXYM010000061.1, read as the reverse complement.
CCCCGACGCTTTGGCCACGCTCGATCCGGCCGGCTCGATCGCGGCGCGGGCGCTGATTGGCGGACCCGCGCCGAAAACCGTCCGCGCCCGCATCGCGCAACTCTCAGGCGTCCGCCGCGCGCCGGGAAGGAAACGGCCGCAATGAAGTATCGCGCCGCCGGTATCACGGTTTTGGCGATCGCGCTCGCAGTGGCGATGGGGGCTGTCGGATGCGGTATCAAGAGCGCGCCGGTGCCGCCCGAACAGGCCCGTCCCGCGCGGATCCTCGATTTGCGCGCGAGCGCCGCGACCGGCGGAATCAAGCTGACCTGGCAGCGTCCGACGCATTACTCCGGCGGCCGTGCGATGCGCGATCTGAACGATTTCGTGATTATGCGCGCGGCAGACGACGGTCCGATGGCGCCGTTGATCGAAATTCCCATCACCGACCAGCAACGCTTCCAGATCGAGCGCGAATTCACCTACCTCGACAGTGAAACGAAGATGGGCGAGCGTTATCGCTACACCGTGATCGCGGAGACGCGCGACGGCTATCGCAGCCTGCCCTCGAACGAGGTCGAATTCAGCCGGATCACGCCGCCGCCGCCGCCCAGCCCGGAGAATTTCTCGCTCCCGACGCCCTCACCCCTCCCGACGAATTGACCGCTGGCGAGGTCCAGCCGATCCGGGGCGACATCGCCTAATCGGCCCTTCGGCGAGCGACCAGCGCGATCGAATTCGAGAAGCGGCGCAGGACGCCGAAATAGATCAGCCGGTCGATCTTGCCGCCGACGGGCCCGGTCCATCCGAAACCAACCGGATAGAAGCGCTCAATCGAGAAATGGGGCGATAGCAAGCGCTTGACGCGGCGGATCGTGTACTCGCGGACGTGCCCCTCCATCAAGCGAACCGTAAAGTCGCGCCGCCGCGCCATCTCAATGACGCGGGAAGCGTTCCAAAGATTCGGGACGGTAAAAAACAGCCATCCGCGGGGCTTCGTAACGCGAGCGATCTCGGCAAGCGCGGCGCAATCGTCCTCGATGTGCTCGATCGTCTCGGAGCAGATTGCCGCGTCAAAACTGGCGTCGCGAAATGGCAACCTCAGACCGTCGGCCTGAGCGAGTCGAAAACGCGGATGCTCGGCGCGGGCCATGCGCAGAAAGTTGAGCGTGAAATCGACGCCGATGACCATCTTGCCCAGATCCGCGATCGGGATGTCATAGGCGAGATTCGCTCCGCATCCGATATCCAGCACGGTCTGAAATTGGTCGCGATACCGCTCGGCCATCGCAACGACCGCGTCGGTCGTGGGTTGCATCGAGCAATCGATCCGAACGCCGGCGTCGATCGCATCGGCGCCTTGCCGCTCATAAAACGCTCGATCGACGAATGCCATCGCCAGCGGATGGTATCATGAGGGCACGCCGGTTTGGACTTGCCGGGCGCGGTCGGCGCGCAAGCAGGCGTTTCGGGCGGGGCGGCGGGTGTGATAAGAACGTCGTTTACCGCGAACGCCGCCGTGACGCTTGCAGATCCGCCGCGCCGGCCGGTTCGCGTCGGGAAAAGATGAATTATTTCACCTATCGGGATAACCAGCTCCATGCCGAGGACGTCGCGTTGGGCGAACTTGCCGCGCGGCTCGGCACGCCGCTTTACGTCTACAGCGCGCGCACCCTGCGCCGCCATTTCCGCGTCCTCGCCGACGCCTTCAAGGGCACGGACAGCCTGATCTGTTTCGCGATGAAGGCGCTTTCCAACCTGAGCGTGCTCAAGCTCTTCAACGAGCTGGGCGCGGGCTTCGATATCGTCTCGGTGGGCGAGCTGATGCGCTGTCTGAAGGCGGGCGCCGACGCGGGCAAAATCGTCTTCTCGGGCGTCGGCAAGACCGACGAGGAGATCGAAGCCGCGCTGCGGGCGAAAATCCTGATGATCAACGTCGAGTCGCGCCCGGAACTGCATCGCATCTCCGCGATCGCGACGCGGATGAAAGTTCAGGCGCCGGTCAGCCTGCGGGTGAATCCCGACCTCGATCCGGGGACGCATCCGCATATTTCGACCGGCCATCGCGACAGCAAATTCGGCGTGCCGCTCTCGCAGGTGCATGAGTATTACGCCGAGGCGCGCGGGCTGCCGAATCTGGAGCTGGCCGGACTCAGCACCCATATCGGCTCACAGATCACGGAGACCGGGCCGTTCGCCGAAGCGGGCGGGAAGGCGGCCAAAATCGTCGCCGAGCTGCGCGCCGCCGGAATCGCGCTCAAGTATCTCGACCTGGGCGGCGGCCTCGGGATTCCGTACCAGGAGCAGCCGCCGTCGCCGGCCGACTATGCGCGCGCGCTGCTCGCGCCGCTCAGGAATATCGGACTCAAAATCATTATCGAGCCGGGCCGCGTGCTGGTCGGCAACGCCGGCGTTTTTCTGACCAGGGTGCTGTACGTCAAGGAGACCGACGTCAAGCGCTTTATCGTCGTCGACGGGGCGATGAACGATCTGATCCGGCCGGTGCTCTACGAGGCGTATCATGAAATCGCGCCGGTGCGGCCGCGCCGCGATCGCGCGCGGCTGACCGCCGACGTGGTCGGCCCGGTATGCGAAAGCGGCGACTTCTTCGCCCGCGAACGCGACCTTCCCGCGGTCGAATCCGGCGACTTGCTGGCGGTGATGAGCGCGGGGGCCTACGGTTTCGTGATGGCGTCGAATTACAACAGCCGGCCGCGCGCGGCCGAGGTGCTGGTCGAGGGCGCGCACGCGCATGTGATTCGCGATCGCGACACGTTCGACGATATTATCCGCAACGAGCATCTGGTGACGTTCAAGGGCGGTCCCGATGAGTAGGCTCGCCTTCGTCAAGATGCACGGCTGCGGCAACGACTACGTCTATGTCGTCGCTGATCGCGTGCGTCCGGCGGATCCGGGCGCGCTTGCAATCCGTCTTTCCGATCGCCGGTTTGGAATCGGCGGCGACGGCCTGATCATGCTCTGCCCGTCCGACCGCGCCGACGTGCGGATGGAGATGTACAACGCCGACGGGAGCCGCGGCGAGATGTGCGGCAACGGAATCCGCTGCGTCGCGCGCCTGCAGTACGAGCTTTCCGGCGGCCGCCGGAATCCGCTGGTCGTCGATACCGATTGCGGCCCCAAAACGATCGCGCTCAGGGTCGAGCATGGCCGCGCGGTCGCCGCGACCGTCGATATGGGCGAGCCGATTCTGGAGGGGCGCGAAATTCCGGTCGCGCGCGACGGCCGCGTGATCGATTATCCACTCGTGGTCGGCGGGCGCGAATACCGGATCACCGCCGTCTCGATGGGCAATCCGCATTGCGTCGTGTTCGTCGAAAACGACGGCGTCTTCACGCTCGACGACGCGGAATTCGCCCGGCTGGGCGCGCAATTCGAGCGCGATCCGTTCTTTCCACGCCGAGTGAATACCGAGTTCATCCTGCCGGTCGCGCGCGATCGTATCCGGATGCGCGTATGGGAGCGCGGCTCGGGCGAGACGCTCGCTTGCGGCACGGGCGCGTGCGCGGCGCTGGTGGCGGCTGTACTGACCGGCCGCGCCGATCGGCGCGCGACGGTCGAGTTGCGCGGCGGGCCGCTCGAAATCGAATGGCGCGCCAGCGGCGCCGGCGCCAATCACGTCTTTATGACCGGCGCAGCGGTCGAAGTTTTTCGCGGCGAAATCGAACTCGACGACGCCGAACTGACCCCGGCCGCGCGCGGCGGGAGGTAAACGGGATGTTTCACGGCGCTCTTTCAGCCCTGGTGACGCCGTTTCGCGACGGCGCGATCGACGAAAAGGCCCTGCGCGAACTGGTCGAATGGCAAATCCAGTCGGGCGTCGACGGCCTCGTGCCGTGCGGCTCGACCGGAGAGTCCGCCACGCTCACCCACGCCGAACACGAGCAGGCGATCAAGCTGGTGATCGATCAGGCGCGCCGGCGCGTCCCGGTGATCGCGGGCACCGGCTCGAATTCGACCGCCGAGGCGATTCGCCTGACCGCCTACGCGCGCGAAGCCGGCGCGGACGGCGCGCTGCTGATTTCGCCGTATTACAACAAGCCCACGCAGGACGGCATTTTCCGCCACTACAAGGCGATCGCGACGGCGGTCGATCTGCCGCTGATCGTTTACAATATTCCCGGCCGCACCGGCTCGAATATCGCGCCCGAAACCTTTGCCCGGATGTGCGAGGTGCGCAATATCGCCGGGGTCAAGGAAGCGTCGGGCTCGATGGATCAGTGCTCGGACATCCTGAAGTTCTGCGGCGATCGGCTGACGATGCTGGCCGGCGACGATTCGCTGACGCTGCCGCTGATGGCGATGGGCGCGAAGGGCGTCATTTCCGTAATCACCAATGTGACGCCGCGCGAGATGCATGAGCTGGCGGCGGCGGGACTGGCGGGAGATTTCGCCCGCGCCCGCGAACTGCATTTCCGGATGCTGCCGCTGATGCGCACGCTGTTCCTCGAGACCAATCCGATTCCGGTCAAGCAGGCCTGCGCGTTCATGGGCAAATGCACGAACGAAGTGCGGATGCCGCTGGTGCCGATGACGCCGGCGGCGGCGGAGAAGCTGCGCGCCGCGATGCGGGAGCTGCGGCTGGTCTGAGCGGCCGCGCCCGCCTGTCGCGTGCCGAAGTAAGGCGCGTTGGCGCGATCGCGGGCGGCACGGTTTGCCGGCTGGACATCCGCGGCGGCCCAAAATAGTCTCCCGATATCAAAGTCAAGCGGATCCTACGAATCAGCCACGCTTATCACGGAGGAAGCGATGATCGAGGAAACCAATCAGACGACCGACGTCAATAATCGCTGGCGTCTTGAAACCCCCGGCCATCAGGGATGGTCGCGCACGGCGCGCGCCGGCGATCCGAACCGTTACCTGATGATCTCGACCGACTGCCATTGCAACGAACCTTCAGGCCTCTGGCTGGAGCGGATGGACGAGAAGTACCGCAAGCGCCTGCCGCATATCGAAGTCGATGAGAAGGGCGTCAAGTGGATGGTCTCGGAGGGCTGGCAGCGCTCGCGCGCGCCCGAACATGCCTTCAAGTTCGAGGGCGAGGATGATCTGCGCAACAAATCCGGCTACAGCGTGGCCGACCGAATCAAGG
>JAJXYM010000402.1 GCA_021780585.1 Deltaproteobacteria bacterium | reverse complement strand
CGATCTGGGGCGCAGGTGCAGGGCGTGCCGCTGCGCAACGGCGACGAATTCTTCGACGAGATGATGGCGGTGGTGAGCCGCTGCTGGCCACGGCCGAAACTGCTGATCATCAGCTTTCCGCATAACCCGACCACCGCGATCGTGAATCTCGCCTTCATGCAGCGGGTGGTCGATTTCGCGCGCGAAAACGGCATCCTGGTGGTGCATGATTTCGCCTACGCCGACCTTTGCTTCGACGGTTACAAGGCGCCGTCGATCATGGAAGTGCCGGGCGCGCGCGAGGTCGCGGTCGAGTTCTTCACGCTCTCCAAGAGCTACAACATGCCGGGATGGCGGGTCGGTTTCGCGGTGGGGAATCGCGAGATGATTGCGGCGCTGTCGCGGCTCAAGTCGTATTTCGACTACGGGATGTTCGCGCCCGTGCAGGTGGCGGCGATCGCGGCGCTGAACGGACCGCAGGAATGCGTTGGCGAGATCGTCGCGACCTATCGGCGCCGGCGCGACGTGCTGGTCGACGGGTTGAATCGCGCCGGATGGCCGCTGGAGAAACCGCGCGCGACGATGTTCGTATGGGCGCCGATTCCGGAGCCGCTGCGCGCGATGGGTTCGCTGGAGTTCGCGAAATTCCTGCTGGCGGAGGCCAAGGTCGCCGTTTCGCCGGGGGTTGGATTTGGCGCCGACGGCGACGACTTCGTGCGCTTCGCCCTGATCGAAAATGAACATCGCACGCGCCAGGCGCTGCGCGGGATCAAGTTGGCGCTGAGCCGCGCGCCGCAAGTGACGCCGATGCGGCGGATGGCCGGCGCCTGATGGCGCCCGCGAGCGCGCCGCGCCGGATCAGCGAACGGAAGCCGCGGGAGCGTCGGGTGAAACCGATCCGGTTAGCCCTGCTCGGATGCGGCACGGTTGGCGAAGGCGTCGTCCGCCTGATGCGGCGCAACGCGGCGATGTTCGAACGGCGCCTCGGCGCGCCGCTGGAACTGGCCGGCGTCGCCGATCGCAGCCTCAAACCGATACCTGAACTCGGCCTCGACAAATCGTTAATCGTGCGCGACGGCGCGGCGCTGGTCGAGCGGCCCGACGTCGATATCGTAATCGAGCTGTTCGGCGGCCATGAGCCCGCCCGCACCCTGATCCTGAAGGCGCTTGCCGCCGGCAAGGACGTGGTCACGGCGAACAAGGCGTTGCTCGCGGAAAATAGCGCGGAGATTTTTGGCGCGGCGGCGAAGGCCGGCCTGGCGGTCGGGTTCGAGGCCAGCGTCGGCGGCGGCGTGCCGATTATCCGCACCCTGCGCGAGGCGCTCGCGGGCGATCGGCAGCGCGCCGTTTACGGGATCGTCAACGGCACCTGCAATTCGATTCTCAGCATGATGACCGAGAGCGGATGCGAGTTCGCCGACGCGCTCCGGGAGGCGCAGCGCGCGGGTCTGGCCGAGGCCGATCCCACCCTCGATATCGAGGGCCATGACGCCGCCCACAAGCTCTGTCTGCTGGTGACGCTGGCGTTCGGCGTGCGGCTGGAGCCGCGCGACGTATACACCGAGGGGATCAGCCGGCTGACGCTGGCCGATATCAAATACGCGCGTGAGCTCGGGTACGTGGTGAAGCTGCTGGCGATCGCCAAGGACGACGACGGCGCGATCGAGGCCCGCGTGCATCCGACCATGGTTCCGGCGCGCCATCTGCTGGCCGGCGTGAGCGGCGCCTACAACGCGATCTATATTCACGGCGAGGCGCTGGGCGCGAGCATGTACTTCGGCCTGGGCGCGGGCCAGATGCCGACGGCGACGGCGGTGATGGCGGACGTGCTCGAAACCGCGCGCCATCGCGTGGCCGGCGCGCGCGGCGCCGGCGCCCATGCGCTGGGCTATCCGATGCCGCATCTGAAGCGCGCGCGTGTCAAGCCGATGGACGACGTGGTATGCGAATACTATCTGCGCTTCATGGCGCGGGACCAGCCGGGAGTGCTGGGAGCGATCGCGTCGATTCTCGGGCGCAACGGAATTTCGATCGTGTCGGTGCTGCAGCAGGGACGCGGAGTGGAAACCACGGTGCCCGTGATCATGCGCACGCATGAGGCGCGCGAGCGCAATCTGAAACGCGCGCTGAAGGCGATCGGCCGGCTCAGGATGGTCGCGGGCGATCCGGCCTTTATTCGAATCGAGGAGCGTCTGTAGGCCGATGGCGGAAACGATCAAGACGGCGGGAAGCGGCGACGCGGCGGCCGCCGGCGCGCGGCTCAGCCGCTGGCCCGGCCTGATCGAGCATTACCGGCGCTTCCTGCCGGTCACCGGCGCGACTCCCGTGGTCACGCTCAACGAGGGCAATACGCCGCTGATCGAGGCGCCCGCGCTGGCCGATCGGATCGGCCGCGGCGTCAAGGTCTATCTCAAGTACGAGGGCGCCAATCCGACCGGCTCGTTCAAGGACCGCGGCATGACGGTCGCGATGAGCAAGGCGCTCGGCGAGGGCGCGCGCGCCGTGATCTGCGCCTCGACCGGCAACACTTCGGCGTCGGCCGCCGCCTATGCGGGCCGCGCGGGATTGCAGGCCTACGTGCTGATTCCCAAGGGCGCGGTCGCCCTGGGCAAGCTTTCGCAATCCCTGATGCATGGGGCGAAAGTGGTCGAGGTGATCGGCAATTTCGATATCTGCCTGAAAGTCGTGCGCAACGTGGCGGAGCGCGACCCGGTGCGGATCCGACTGGTCAACAGCGTCAATCCCGACCGGATCGCGGGGCAGAAGACCGGCGCGTTCGAGGTCTGCGATCAACTCGGCGACGCCCCGACGCATCATTTTTTACCGGTCGGCAACGCCGGCAATATCACCGCCTACTGGGCCGGCTATCGCGAATACCAGGCCGAGGGCCTGTCGCGCCGGCTGCCCAGGATGATGGGCTATCAGGCGGCCGGTTCCGCGCCGATCGTCGAAGGCCATCCGATCGACGATCCCCATACCGTGGCGACCGCGATCAAAATCGGCAATCCGGCGAGCTGGAAAGGCGCGACCAGCGCGCGCGACGAATCCGGCGGCCTGATCGACCTGGTGACCGACGCCGAAATCCTTGCCGCGTACCGGCTGATCGCGACGATGGGCGTGTTCGCCGAGCCGGCCTCGGCGGCCGCGATCGCCGGCCTGCTCAAATTCGGCGCCAGCGGCGGACTCAAGCCGGGCTCGGTCGTGGTCTGCACGCTGACCGGACACGGCCTGAAGGATCCGGACACGGCGCTCAAGAATCTGGGCAACACGATCGTCGTCGAACCCGATATCGACAAGGTGCTGAAAATCCTCGAAGGCTGAGTGCGCGTCGGCCGCGCATATGGCGCGCGGCGGGAGCGAGTCGTGAAATACGTAATTATCCATGGCGACGGGATGGCGGACTGGCCGTGCGACGAGCTCGACGGCCGCACGCCGCTCGAGGCCGCCCGCAAACCCCATATGGATGCGATCGCGGCGCGCGGCACGCTCGGGATGGTCGCGACGATCCCGCACGGGATGCCGCCCGGCAGCGACGTCGGCACGATGACGATGCTCGGCTATGATCCCGCCCGTTACCATACCGGACGCGCGCCGATCGAAGCCGCCAGCATGGGAATCGCGCTCGCTCCCGACGACGTCGTCTTTCGCATGAACCTGGTCGCGCTCGCCGCCGGCGCCGACGGCCGCCCGACCATGAGCGATTTCACCTCGGGGCATATCACCAGCGAGGAGGCGGCGCGCATCGTCGCCGACCTGCGCGCGGCCCTGGCTGGCGACGGAATCGAATTCTTCAACGGCGTCAGCTACCGCCATCTGATGGTCTGGCGCAACGGCGAGGCCGGCGCGAAACTCACGCCGCCGCACGATATCACTGGCCAGCCCGTCGCCGCGCATCTGCCGGAGGGCCCGGGCGCCGCGCGGCTGCGTCCGCTGATGGAGCGCGCGGCCGCGATCCTCCGGGACCATCCGGTGAACCGGGCGCGGCGCGCGGCCGGCAAATGCGCCGCCACCGACGTCTGGTTCTGGGGCCAGGGCAAGCGTCCCGCCGTGCCGACGCTGCATGAGCGCTTCGGCGTCGCGGGCGCGGTGATTTCGGCGGTCGATCTGGTCAACGGACTGGGCCGGCTCGCCGGACTGGAATTGATCAAGGTGCCGGGCGCGACCGGCTATCTCGACACCGATTACGCGGCCAAGGGGCGCTACGGAATCGACGCGCTCAAGCGGTGCGATTTTCTGCTGCTGCATATCGAGGCGCCCGACGAAGCCGGCCATATGGGACGCGCGGATCTGAAAGTCGAGGCGCTCGAGCGGATCGACGAATTGATCGTCGGGCCGCTGCTGCGGGAGTTGCCGGCCTTCGGCGAATGGGCGCTGCTGCTGATGCCCGACCATGCCACGCCGTCGAAACTCAAGACCCATTCGGGCGAGCCGGTGCCGTTCGCGATCGTGCGCGCCGGCGACGCCGGAGCGGCGGCGCGGCGCTATACCGAGGCGGACGCGACGCGCGCCGGCGTGATCGTGCGCGACGGCTATCGGCTGATCGAGGCGTTGTTCGGCGCCGCTCTGGCCGCCGATTGATCGCGTTATAATCGGAGCGAAGACGGAGCAAGGAGCGCGGCGATGGAGCGAAACCTGGCGCTGGAGGTGGTGCGCGCGACCGAGGCCGCGGCGCTGGCCGCCGCGCGCTTTATCGGCAAGGGCGATGAGCGGATGGCGGATCGGGTCGCGGCCGAGGCGATGCGCAACACGCTCAACTCGATCGGGATGGACGGCAAGATCGTCGTCGGCGAGGGCGATCAGGGCGCGACCGATCTGCTCTACGCGGGCGAGATCGTCGGCACCGGCGCCGGTCCGGAGGTCGACGTCGCGCTCGACGGTCTCGAAGGTTCGCTGATTTGCGCGACTGGCGGACCGAACGCGCTGTCGTGCGTGGCGCTGGCGGAGCGCGGCAAGATTCTCCGCTGTCCCGACACCTATATGGACAAGATCGCCTGCGGTCCGCTCGGCCGCGGGATTATCGATATCGACAAATCCCCGACCGAGAATCTGCGCGCGCTGGCCGAGGCGAAGAAAGTCTACGTCGAGGATCTGCGCGTCGCGATTCTCGACCGCCCGCGCCATGAGAAGCTGATCGCGGAAGTGCGCCGGTCGGGAGCCGGAATCAAGCTGCTCACCGCCGGCGATCTCTCCGCCGCGATCGCCACCACCCGGCCCGAAAGCGAAATCGATCTGCTAATTGGCGTCGGCGGCGCCCATCAGGGCGTCCTGGCCGCCGCCGCGATTCGCTCGGCCTGCGGGGCGATGCAAATCCGCTTCGCGCCGCGCAACGAGCGCGAGGCCGAGGAATGTCTCGCCGCCGGAATCCTGGATCTGCGGCGCAAATATCCGCTCGAGGAGATCGCCGGCGACGACGTGATGTTCGCGGCGACCGGCGTCACCACCGGCGATTATCTCCGCGGCGTGAGATTCTTCTCCGGCGGCGCGATGAGCAACAGCGTCGTGATGCGCTCGAAGACGCGCACCATCCGCTTTATCGAAGCGATTCATCACTTCGACTTCAAGCCGGAATACTGAGCCGGCGCGCCCCGCTTATCCGGGCGCGAGCGCCGCGATCACGCGCGGGTCGGGCAAGCGCCCGCCGTCGGCGCTGAGCGGAATGATATAGACGTGATCGGCGCCGGCCTCGTAGTGGGCGCGGATCCGATCATGCAGCGCGCGTTCGTCGCCCCATGCGATTACCGCGTCGAGCAGCCGGTCGCCGCCGCCGCCGCGCATCTCGTCCTCGCTGAAACCCATCGCGGCGAAATAGCGCCGGTAGGGCGGAGCGTTCAGATAAAAACGCATGAATGTGCGGACCCCGGCGCGCGCTCTGGCCGGATCGCGCTCCAGCATCACCATCTGC
>JAJXYM010000220.1 GCA_021780585.1 Deltaproteobacteria bacterium | reverse complement strand
TTCCGATCTGATTCGCCCGACCAGCGGCGCCAGATCGGTGTTCTCGACCAGCGCGCCGGCCATCCGCACCGGATCGCCGAAAAAGAAACGCTCGTAGAGCGTCTGCCGGCCGCCGAAGGCGCTGCCGACGGCGTCCCACGCGAGCCGGTAGAGCGCCACGCGATCGCGCGCGAGCGCGCCGCCGGTCGCCAGATAGCGTTCGAGATCGGGCAGGACCGGGCTGTGGAAATCCGCGTCCGCTGGAACGGCCATCAGGCTCGACGACGAATTGAGCTGGATAATTTCCGCCAGCCGCGGATAGACGCGCGGAAACAGATTGCGCGCGGTGTCGAGCGGCGGCCGCGCCGGAATCCATTCGCCCCACTTGTCGGGCGCGGCGTCGGCCTCGGCGGCGCGCAGGCAGGCGCGCATCGTCTCCATCGCGATAATCATTTCGGCCAGCCGTTCGCGCACGTGCTGCAGGCTCATCGCGTCGCTGACCTGGGCGATCTTCGCGGCCAGCCCGAGCATGAATTCGCTCTTGACCGCGTTCTTGACCACCACCTGATGCATCATGTTGACGACCGCGCCAGTCTCGGCATACAGCGCGTTGGCGCGCGCGACGTCGCCGCACATGAAGACGCGCTCCCACGGCACGACGACGTGATCGAAGATGACGACGCAGTCCATCTCCTCGAAGCGCGAGGCCAGCGGCGCGTCGAAATGCGATCGGCCGGGATCGAACGAGTCGCGGCAGATGAAGCGCAACCCTTTGGCGTTGCAATTGATCGCGAAAGCCAGCGCGAACGGCTCGGCCGCCGGCTCCTGCTTGAGCACGGTCGAGGGAAAGACCAGCAGCTCCTCGGACAGCGGGCCGAGCGTCGCGAGCATCCGGCAGCCGTTGACGACGATGCCTTCGGCGGTGCGATCGACCAGCTTGAGCGCGAGGTCGGCGTCGGTATTGCCGGCCCATCCCGCCGCCCGGCTGGCGCGCGGATTGAGCAGGGTATGGGTCGCGCACCAGTCGTGTTTGCGCGCCTCGCGATAGTAATTGACGATATTCGCGCCGAAGCGCGGTTCGCTCGCGGCGAAAAATTCATGCGCCGCCGCCATCGCCGCGATACTCGTGTTGAGATAGTCGGGCGACCGGCCCATCATCCCGCCGCTGAACTCGGCCCAGCGCCGGAACATCCGCGACCGCTTGCGCACCTCGTCGGCGTTGCGCGGCTGGATAAACGAGAGCCCGGCGCGATCGCCCTCATCGGTCTTGTAGGTCATCGCCTCCGGCGCTTCCATCTGCAGGTCATAGAGCGAGGCGAGCGAACGCGCGCAATTGACGAACGCGGGATGCGTGGCGGGGTCGGCGACGCGCTCGCCGCCGATCCAGATTTCCGCGCCGAGCTTGCGGATCGCGCTCAGGAAATTATTGCCGGAACGCGCGCCCATCAGAGTATTTCCCTGAGCGCCGGCAGGCGGCGCCGAATCAGGTCGGCGGCGTTTTCCGGCGCCATGTAGGGCGGCCGCGCCGGTCCCATCTCGATTCCGGTGGCGACCGTCGCGGTGACCTTGGTCGTTCCCAGATGGCCCAGCGCCTCTTCGCCGCCGCGCGGAAAGCATCGATTAAGCCGGCGCTGGATCTCCTGCGCGCGTAGGATATCGCCCGCCTTGAACGCCTTGAGCAATGCGGCCGCGGCGGGGACGGCGAAGATATTGATAAAGCCGCCGCCGGCGCCCAGCAGCAGCCCGGTCATCAGCGCGCGGAAGGTATTGTAAATCTCGATGCGCCCGTCGATCTGGTCGTACAGCTCCTCCAGATGCTGCAGGTCGGTGAGCACTTCCTTCATCGCGATCACGTTGGGAATCGTCGCCAGCTTGCCGGCGAAGCGCGGCGTGATCGTGAATTTGCTCAGCGCCGGGTTATGGTAAATGACGACCGGCAGATCGCCCGCCTCCGAGACCATCCGGAAATGCCGCTCGACTTCGAGCTCGCCGCAGCGCCAGTAGTAGGGCGGGATCACCTGCTGCGCGTCGAAGCCCATCCGCGCGGCGATTTTCGCATAGTTGAGGGCCTCGAGCGTGGTCGCGCCCGAGGTCATCGCGACGGCGGTCGCGCCGGCGCGCTTGCGCGTCTCCTCGAGCGTGACTTCCCATGCGCGGAGCCGTTCGGCCTCGCTCAGATGGAGAAACTCGCCGATACTGGGCGTCGCCACGATTCCGTCGGCGCCGTTATCGAGCGCCCAGCGCGTTTCGGCGCGCAGCGCCGCTTCGTTGAGCCGGTAATCGTCGTGGAACGGCGTCACCAGCATCGCGAGAATACCGTGAATCACTTTCATCCGAACCTCCGGAATTGAAACGCGATCGCTTCAGGCGCGCGCGGCGGCGTCGGAGCGGATCGCCTCCTCCTGGGGCCGCGCGAAATGGACGATCGCCTGCCCGGTGCCGAGCGCGGCCTCGTAGCGGCCGAATTGCTCGCCGCGCCAGTTCCAATCCGCGCCGCCCATCGCGCCCGCCATCATCAGGTAATGCGAAAAACGGCCCTCCGGCGAACATTGCGCGCGGAACTCCGGCGCCGCTTCGAGCACGCAATCATGGCGGCCCGCCATGAACCATTCGAGCATCCGCTCGTCGTACATCCGGTTGGCGAGCGAGCTGATATCGTCGGGCGAGGCCGAGGCGCGCTTGCGCGCGTGATCGAGGTCCCAGAACTTGTGCGAGAGTCCGCCCGCCGCGACCAGCACGACCCGCTGTGAGCCGCGTTCGACGGCGGCGCCAATCGCGGCCCCGACCGCCAGGTCGTTGGCGATCGAGGCGGTCTGGCAGACGCTGACCGACAGCACCCGGCGCGGCTTCGGCCCCGGATTGAAGTACGACATCACGTTCAGCGTCGGGTAATGGAGCGGGAGATTGCGATGCGCCGAGGCCATCACGTGCAACCCGCGCCCGCGCGCCTCCGCCTCGATCGCGTGCGCCAGCTCGGGGTCGCCCGGATAGTCGTAGGCGAGCTCGTGCAGCATCGCCGGCAGCTCTTCCGAAGTGTACAGCCCCGCCAGCCGCTCGTGCGCGTTGAGCACGTAATCGAGCGTGGTGAACCAATGCGTATCGAAGAGGATGAAGGCGTCGAATTCGAGCGCGCCGAGCCGCTCGCGCGCCAGCCGCTCCATCGCGTCGTAAAAGGTCGTGACGTTGCGGCCCATATAGGCGCGGCGCGCCTCGAGGTCCTTGATCATCAGGCGCGGCACATGGGTGGTGAAGATCGCGGCGACCACTTCACCCATTGGCGTTATCCTCCGGATAGGTCATGCAGATCAGTTTCGCTTCGGTCCAGAATTCGAGACTGTGGCGGCCGCCCTGGCGGCCCAATCCGCTCTGCCGCGCGCCGCCGAAGGGCGTGCGCAGATCGCGCAGGAAAAAACTGTTCACCCAGACCATCCCGGTCCTGATTCGATCGGCGACGCGCAGCGCCCGTTCGCCGTTCATCGTCCAGACGTAGGCCGCCAGTCCGTAGCGGCCCGCGTTGGCCAGCGCGATCGCCTCGTCCTCGTGATCGAAGCGCTCGACCGTCAGCACCGGGCCGAAAATTTCCTCGCACACCGCGCGCGACTCCGGCCGCACGCGATCGAGCACGATCGGCGGATAGTAGAAGCCGCGCGCCGGCAATGCGCCGCGCATCCCGCCCAATACCTCCGCGCCGGCCGCGCGCGCCTCGCTGACGAAACCGTCCACGCGCTCGCGATGGGCCGCGGAGATCAACGGGCCGTAATCGGTTTTGTCGTCGAGCGGATCGCCGATCCGCAGTTGGCCGATCTCGGCGATCACCAGCGCAATAAAGTCGTCGGCGATTTTGCGCTCGACCAGAAGTCGCGAACCCGCGACGCACGACTGGCCCTGGCTGCGGAAGATCGAGCGCGCCACGCCGGCGGCCGAGCGCTTAAGGTCGGCGTCGGCAAAGACCAGATTCGGCGATTTGCCGCCGAGTTCGAGCGTCACGCGCTTCAACGATTCGGCCGCCGCCGCCATCACGCGCCGTCCGGTCGCGACGCCGCCGGTGAAGGCGACGCCATCGACCCCCGGATGGCCGACCAGCGCCGCGCCCGCCGCGCCGAGTCCCGGAAGGATATTGAGCACGCCCGGCGGTAGTCCGGCGGCGTTGGCGCTTTCGCCCAGCGCGATCGAGGTCAGCGGCGCCAGCTCCGACGGCTTGAGCACGCACGTATTGCCGGCCGCCAGACACGGGCCGAGGTTCCACGTCCCGAGCATCAGCGGGGAATTCCACGGGATGATAATCGCGCCGACGCCGAGGGGCGCGCGCGCGGTAAGATTCGCCAATCTCAGGTCGGCGCCGAGAAATTTCGCCGCGCCGAAGCTCGCCTCCTGCGTCCAGGTTTCGGCCAGCGCGGCGAAGAAGCGGATATTGCGGGCGCCGCGCGCGATATCGTGATTGACGCATTCGCTGATCGGCTTGCCGACGTCGCGCGCCTCGAGCGTCCCCAGTTCGCGCGCATGTTTTTCGATTTCGTCGGCCAGGCGGCCCAAAATTTTGCCGCGCGCCTCGGCGCTCATCCGCGGCCATGGTCCATGGTCGGCGGCGCGGCGCGCGGCGGCGACGGCGCGATCGACGTCGCGCGTATCGGCGCTGGCGACTTCGGCGAGCGTCGCCTCGGTCGCCGGTTCGAGATCGGTAAAGCGCGCGTCGCCGCTGGCGGATTCGTAGCGCCCGTCGATAAAGAGCCTGGTTTCCATTGCGCTTCCATGCGGCCGGCCATCCCGCCGCCATCCGATCGCGAATATAGTCCAAAGCCGCCCGCGCCAACTATCCCCCGCAAGGGGGCATTTGCGATCGGCGCCGCGCCGAGTCGCATTTTGGGGCGGCTCAGAGGTGGGCGCGGCGCCACGAACCCCGTCATCACGTTTCGCGAGCGCGCCTGTCGCAAGCTCGGAATCACGGCTCCGACCGAGCCGTTCACGCTCCATCTGCGCGGTTTTGTCGACGCGGACGCGGATGCCGGGTCGATCGCCGGGCCGCGGGCGCTAGCGCGCGCCACGATACGACTTGACGTGAAATCACGCCGGTCTTAGGCTGGTGGATGACGTGGCGGACCTTCCGGAAATCATTCCGCTCTTCCCACTGCCCAACTTCGTGCTCTTTCCCGGCGTGCAGGCGCCGCTGCATATCTTCGAGCCGCGCTATCGCGAGATGGTCGCCGAGGTCGCCGAAAGCCACGGCATGATCGGGATGATCATGCTCAAGGGTGACTGGGAGCGCGACTATTACGCGAATCCGGACATTTACGAAGTCGGATGCGCCGGCAAGATCACAACGCTCACGCGCCTGCCCGACGGCCGCTTCAACTTGCTGCTCGAGGGGATGAGCGAATTCCGGATCGTGCGCGAGTTCCGCGATCGCGCCTATCGCACCGCGCGCGTGCAATGGTGTCCCGCCGCGCAAATCGATCTCGACGCCGCCACGATGGCCGGGCTGCGCGAGCTACTGATCAGTTTTCTCGGCCCGCCCGCCCACGACCTGTGGAAGTCGCTGGTCGAACAACGCGGCCTCGGCGGCGCCGATCTGATCAATTTCATCTGCTTCCATCTCGACGTTGCGCCGATCGAAAAACAGACCCTGCTCGAAGCGCGCGCGAGCCGCGCCGGTTGCCTGCTCGATATTCTGACGTTCCAGGTCGAGGAGCGAAAGCTCGGCCCGGGCGGCACGAGCGGTTCTTCCGGTCCGCTGCAGTAGGCGCCAATCGCGATTCGCGCCGCCGGAGCGGACGCAGTCACGATCGCGCCGCGCGGATCCGCTGGAACCAATCCGCGATTCAATCCGTATAAGCCATAGGAGGAAGGGTGCGCCCGCGGGTCGCCACGTACCGGAACCCAAGCGCCGCCGATTCGGGATCGGGTGGACCATGTAGTTTATGGTGCATCCGCAA
>JAJXYM010000240.1 GCA_021780585.1 Deltaproteobacteria bacterium | reverse complement strand
CAGCCGCAAATGGCCGTGATCCGCCGCGCCCGCGTGGGTATGCGGATGGCTGTGCATGACGCGCCCATGCGCCGCGGGATCGTCGTGCGCGTGGCGATGCCAATGGACATGCGGCGCCGCGCGCCGGTCCGTCGCGACGCCGCGTAGCCGTTGCGCCGCCGCCCGCGCCAAGCGGACGGCCGATCCGGCGCCGAGGGCCACCAAGGCCAGCGCCACCGCGAACTCCATCGCGAGCCCCAGCCGCGCCGGAATCGCAATTTTGAGGAGGATGATCGCCGCGCCCACCGCCATCACGGTCAGCGTATGCCCGAGGCCCCATACCGCGCCGATCCGCGCGGCCATCCAGAACCGCCGTTCGCGGCTCAGGATCGTCGTCACCGCGACCACATGGTCGGCGTCGGTCGCGTGGCGCATCCCAAGCAGGAGGCCGATCAGCGCGATTGCGCCGGGTTCGTTGGAAGTCAAGCTCATCGCCGTGGCCTTCTCCGCGCGTCAACGAGTACGCGAGCGCGCGCCGCAAGTCCATCGCGGACACGCGGCGCCGGCGCGATCGCCTCCGCGCCGGCCGGACCGCCGGGTCCGTTACGCGCCGGGGACGGGATGGTTGCGGCGGAATTCCTCCGCCGCCTCGCGCATCGTGACGAAACGCACGCCCGCCCGCGCGCGCATCTGTGCGACCAGCCGCTCGAGCATCAGCAGCCGATGGCCCCGGCCGATCGATTGCGGATGCATCGTCAGGATATAGACGCCCGCGCCGAGCCGTTCGTGGAGATATTCGAAATCGCCCCACCAGATTTCGAACATCCGCGACGGCGCCGCGAGGCCTGGATTGACGCCGTTGCGGGTCCATACGTGCTCGAAGGCGGGGAAATCGTCGAGTCCCCAGGTGAAGGGCAATTCGACCAGCGAGGTCGCGCGGCCCCATACGAACGGTCCGTCCGCCGGCGCCTGATCGCCCGCCCGGCAATAGTAGGGCGTGAAATCGTCGCCCATCATGCTGCTGTCGTAAAGAAAATTGCGCTCACGCAGACATTCGAGCGTCGAGGGCATCAGGCCCGCCGCCGGCGAGCGATAGCCGACGGGGGTTTGCCCGGTGACGCGCTGGAGCGCGGCGGTCGCCCGGTCGAAATCCTCCGCTTCGTCGGCGATCGTCTTCGGCCGATCGTGAAAGTAGCCGTGATGGCCGATTTCGTGGCCCGCGGCCGCGATCGCCGCGACCGTCGCCGGAAAGGCGTCGGCGGTATGGCCGGGGACGAACCAGGTCGATTTGATCCCCCACTCGCGCAGCATCTTGAGCAATCGTTCGGCGCCGACGCGGCCGAATTCGCCCCGCGAAATGGCGCTTGGCGATTTCGCGTGGAACGTCCCGACCCATACCGAGATCGCGTCGAAATCGAAGCTGAGGCATACGGTGATGTCTTTTTTCATTGCGTCACGCTCCTTGCCCGCCGGGATGGCGCCGGGTCGCGCTTCGATTTCTACTGCGCCGGCGGCGGCGGCGTAAAGCGCCGTTTGCGCGCCGCGGACGCGGTTCACGGCGGGCCCGCGCCGGATCTCGCGCGGATAAGAATTCCTCAACGGCGCCAAGGGTTTCCGCACCTTTCGCGATTCCGGTCCACGCTTCCGGCGCGGCGCCGGCGCCCGCCCGCCGGTGACGCGATTCAGGCGTATGGCGCGGCTCGGCGCAGCGCCGCCCCTTTTGGGGGAACTTCGCTTGACAGCCGCGTCAGCCATGTTGTAAGCCCTTGCAGAACTTTGGACTTGGGTCCTGAGCGGGTAATTTTTTGCGCCCTGACGGGCGCTCTTGGGGATTGGGGAGAAGTACGGCTTTATGGGGTCGCGTCGCGATGCGCGCGTGTCCGTTTCGCGCCCGGACGGCGCGAATGAGAACCGCCGGACAGCGCGCAAAAATCACGCGAGCGGCGTCCCCGCGGCGGATTGTCGCGGCCCCGTGGCGCGCCGCGCCCGCGGCGGCCGATGCGACGCGAATAATGAGGTAGTCGAGGTTTGAAATCTCAGCCAATGCGTTCCAGCAGATTCACAATGGTTGCGGCCGCGGCCGCCTGCCTCCTGATGGTGGCCGGCGGCGCGATCACCGCGGATAGCGCCACCCAGGGCATCACCCGCACGTCGGCGCCCGGATGGCTCAGCTTGTTCGGAGTCGCGATTCGTCCCGACAACACGATTTTCATCGTCGGCTCGAAGGCGCTGCTGCTGACCTCCGCCGATCAGGGCAAGACCTGGCTCCAGCGCACCGTCAATGAGCGTCCGGGCGGCGATCTGTTCCAGGACCGGGATCTTTATTCGATCCGCTTCGACGCCACCGGCAAAGCCGGATGGATCGTCGGCGAAGAGGGCCTGATCATGCATACCGTCGACGGCGGCGACACCTGGAGCCGGCAGGACGGAGGCACCCGGAAGAACCTCTTCAAGCTCGCCGTGATCGACGCGAACACGGTCGTGATCGTCGGCGCCGACGGCTTGATCCTGCGCACCAGCGACGGCGGCAAGACCTGGCAGACGATCAAGTCGCCCAAGCTGGTCACGTTCTTCGACGTGACCTTCCCGGATCCGAAGAACGGCTTTATGGTCGGCGAATTCTCGACCATTCTCGCTTCGACCGACGGTGGTCTGACCTGGAACCTGAGTTACGGCGGCAACACGGGCGATTTCACGATCGGACCGTTCTTTACCGTCAATTTCACGGATCCGCAGCACGGGATGGTCGCGGGCCTCGCCGGAGATACGGCGGCGACCAGCGATGGCGGCAAGACCTGGCAGAAGCAGTCGCTGCCCGATCCGGTCGCCAGCTACGTGCTGGCGGAATCGCCCACGTCGAAGAATGTTTGGGTCGGCGGGGCCGGCGGTCGTATGTTCGATCAGGCGCCTGGCGGCCAATGGAAGCCGTCTGACCGGGCGACTTTCCATGATCTCACGGATCTGGCGTTTGTCGGCCAACTCGGCGTCGCGGTCGGCCTGAATGGAACCATATTGCTGACGAATAATGCGGGAGAGCAATGGCAAGCAGTTCAGTAAAAATGACCTCCCTGCGGATCGGCGATTTCGTCGTCCGCTTCAGGGCCATCGTCGGTGCAATCCTGCTGATCGTAAGCGCCTTCTTCGGCTACGAATGCACCAAGGTCGTCGTCCAAACCAAGTTTGACGACTTTTTCCCGAGCTACCATCACAATGTCCAGCTCTATCAGGAGTGGCATAAGTACGGCGGCGCGCAGACCCTCGCCGTGATGGTGCAGGTCAAGCACGGCAATATCTTCAACTTCGATACGCTGAAGAAGATTCAGGATGTGCAGCGCGACGTCGACCGTCTGCCCGGCGTCGATCACAACGAAGTCCTCTCGCTGGCGTCCTACCGGGTCAGTTACGCCGAGGCGACGCCCGGCTCGCTGACGATCAAGCCCTTCATGTTTCCGGAGGTGCCCAAGGACCAGGCCGGAATCACCGCCCTGAAAAAGACCGTTCAGGCCAATCACGCGAATATCTCGCAATTGGTCAGCGCTGATTTGAAAAGCGCGCTGGTCACCGCCTCATTCAATGAACGCGGCCTTGACTACAAGCAGCTCTTCTATCAAGTGCAGGACATCGTCAAGAAATATCAGGACGCGAATAACGAGGTTTATATCGCCGGCGAACCGATCGTCCGCGGCTACGGCTACTATTATGAGCGCACCGTCCTGACGCTCTTCCTGCTCGCCGTCGGCGTGATGATCCTGATCCTGTGGGCGACCGGCAGCCAGCGCAGCCGCTGGTGGGCGCCAATCGTCACCGGCTTCTTATCCGCCGTATGGGGTCTCGGTTTCGTCGGTCTGATGGGCTACGACTTCGACCCCGTGATGCTGGTCATTCCGTTCATCCTGACCGCCCGCGACATGTCGCACGGTATCCAGTGGCAGGGCCGTCTGCACGACGAGCTCGACCGTCTGGGCGACAAGCTCGCGGCCTGCGCGGCGACGACGGATTTCATGTTGCCGCCCGGTCTGCTGTCGATTCTCGCCGACATCAGCGGAATTATCTTCATCTCGTTCGGCGGCATCCCGGTGCTGCAGCATATCGCGCTGGCCGGCACGGTATGGCTCGCCGGCAGCCTCACGATGGTATTCATCTTCCAGCCCATCCTGATGAGCTATCTGCCGACGCCCGAGATCAAGCATCGCGCGCAGAAGGAAATCGGCGGCACGATGCGCTCGGTGCATGACTTCCTGCAATGGTTCGTGCATATTCCGACGCGGCCCGGTGCGCTGCGTAAGGTGCTGCTGTGGGGGTCGTGCCTGTTTTTGGTCTACGGCGTGATCTCCGGACTCGATTCGAAGATCGGCTATTCGACCGCCGGCACGCCGCTCTACAAGTCCGATTCCAAGGTCAACCACGACATCCTCGCGGTCGGCAAGAAGTTCCCGCTCGAAGAGGGCTGGATCATTCTGACCACCCCGTCCTATCCCGACAAACAGTCGGTGCTCGGACCGGGCGTGTTGCGGATGGTCGATGACATGCGCGACTATCTGTTCAGGGATCCCAAGGTCGCCCAGGTGGTTTCGTTTTCCTCGACGGTTTCGGAGCCGTTCAACGAAATGTTCCATTACGGCTTTCCGAAATATCTGGCGGTGCCGGAGTCGGTCGAGATGTCGGGTAACCTGTGGTTCCTCTATCTCAATGGTTCGGCGCCGGGCGAACTGGAACGTTTCATCTCGAACCGTTCCAACAACGACACCTGTATCCGGGTGCTGTTGCGCGACCATAACTACGACACGCTCAACAATATCCGCGACCGCATCAAGCGGTTCGTCGATGAGCGGGTGGCGCCCGATCCCGCCCTGAACAAGGTGCACGTCGAATATCTGGCCGGCATCGCGGGCCTCTATCTGTCGGCCAACGACGTCCTGAAACAGCTCGACTTTTACAACATCACGTTCGTGCTGGGAGTCGTCTGGCTGTTCTGCCTGTTCTCCTTCCGGTCGTTCGTGGCGGCCTTCATGTTCCTGTTCGCCTGCGTGCTCGCGAACTTCGGCGCGTTCATCTACATGAACCTGCGGGACATCGGCCTCACCATCGATACGATTCCGGTCATCTCGCTCGGTATCGGACTCGGCGTCGACTATGGAATTTACATGGTCGCGCGAATTCGCGACGAGGTGATGGGCGGAATGGAAGTTGACGACGCGATCGTGCTGGCGCTGCAGAGCACCGGCGTCGCCGTGTTCAATACCTTCCTCGTCATGATCGGCGGCATTTTCCCGTGGATCTTCTCGCCGCTGCTGTTCCATAACGAGATGAGCACGCTGCTGATCTTCCTGATGGGCACGAACATGATAGCCGGCTGTATCATCCTGCCGTGCTATCTGTCGTGGGCGCGTCCGAGCTTTGTCTTCGGCGGACGCAGCAGCATGAAAGAGCGCGATCTGGCGGGCGCCAAGGCGGCGGCCTCCTGAGCCTCATGTTCCGGTCCGCGGACGCCTTGAAATCGGCGACCCGGATGGAACACAATTGGCATGAAACCGGCGTGGCGGGCGTGATTGCGCCCGCCACGCGCATTTTCGCCCGGCCGTGAACGTTTTCGCCCGCCCCTTCGCAGGAATTTCGTGTTTTCGGGGCGGAGTGCGCCAGGGACGGCTATTCCGGCTTGATCGGCATGAAATTGCTGACGATCGCTTCACGATTGAAGTTTTTGCCCGAATTTGTCGTCAATAGAGAGGATTCAGCCGTGACGGGAACTTTGGTCCGTCCGTATCGGTTGTCTTCGGCAGCGCCGATGATACGGGAGAGCAATGGGATGATGCGCAAGCTGGCCTTGATGATGATCGCCGGAGTCGCGGCCATGCTCGTCGCGGCCTGCCAGAAACCGCCTGCGGCCACTTTCGACAATCGGCTGGCGGGAGATTTCTTTCCGCTTCCGC
>JAJXYM010000218.1 GCA_021780585.1 Deltaproteobacteria bacterium | reverse complement strand
GGATGGCGAAGGCCAAGTACTACCTAATCACGGCTGATTTTATCGATGGCAAGGAGGCCGAACGAATCGGCCTGGTGAGCCTGTGCGTGCCCGCCGACCAGTTGATGGACAAGGCGTTCGAGGTGGCGCGCAAGATCGCGCGCGGGCCGCAGCAGGCGGCGCGTTTCACCAAGCGCGCGCTGAACAACTGGATCAAGAGCTTCGGCCCGCATTTCGACGCCTCGCTGGCGATGGAGATGCTGGGATTCTTCAGCGCCGATCTGGCCGAGGGCGTGAGCGCGCTCAAGGAAAAACGTCCGCCCAAATTCCCGCATCTGAAGAAGTAGTTCCGCGAACGGCAAGTCCGGCCGCGAGGCGATCGCGTATCGCCTCCGGCCGCGGCCGCCGTTTATCACGGTGCCGGATTGCGGCGCGCGCGGCAGGTTTGCGCTATTCTGTTCGGCTAACTATGCGAGCCTGCGTGTTCAAAGCGGCCGGCGCGCCGCTGGAAGTCGTCGCACTGCCGGACCCGATCGCCGGTCCCGGCGAACTAATCGTGCGCGTGCGCGCCTGCGGCATCTGCTCCTCCGATCTTTACGCCGCCAGTTCCACCGAGGATCCGCTGCCGTCCGGCACGATCATGGGCCACGAGCTGGCGGGCGAGATCGCCGCGATCGGGCCCGGCGCCGGCGAATTCGAAATCGGCGAACCAGTCGTTGTGATGTCCTATCTCGCCTGCGGCGAATGCGCCAACTGCCGCGCCGGAGCCGGCGTGCGCTGCGCGGCGGCGCGGTTGGTCGGTTTCGGCGAGGCGCCCGGCGGTTACGCGGAACTGATCGCGACGCGGCCGGGCAGCGTCTTCAGGATGCCGCGCGGGATGAGCTTTCGCGCGGGCGCGACGGTCGAGCCGCTGGTAATCGGATTGCACGCGGCGCGGCGCGCGCGCCTCGGCGCGGGCGAAAGCTGCGTGATTATCGGCGCCGGCGCGACCGGGCTGATGACGATGCTGTGGGCGCGCGACTTCGGCGCGCGCGCGATCGTGGTTTCGGACCGCGCGCGCGATCGGCGCGAGGCCGCATTGCGGCTCGGCGCCGGCGCCGCCGTCGATCCGCGGATGCATAACCCGGCCGCCGCGATGGCGAAGCTGACCGGCGCGCCGCCGGACGTCGTCTTCGATTGCGCCGGTGAACCCGGCACGCTGGCGCAGGCCATAACCTTGGTCAGGCTGCGCGGCCGCGTGGTCGCCGTCAGCGCCGCGATGGAGGACGACGGCTTTCCGCCGGGCCTCGCGATGGGCAAGGAGCTCGACGTTCATTTCAGTCTTGGCCTCGAGCCGGGCGAAGTCGAAGAGGCGATCGCGGCGCTCGCCTCGGGACGGATTTCGACCGAACCCTTGATCACCCACGCGGTCGCGCTCGACGATCTGCCGCGCGCGTTCGCCGCGCTCCAACATCCGAATAATCAGACCCGGGTGATGCTCGAGTTTTGAGCGCCGCGTCGATATCGGCGCCGATTCTCTTCTAGCGCGAAGCTATTTTTGGAATACTGCCGCTCGGTTGATTTCAAACCCGAACGGGAGCATCGCAGTGACCAGAAAACCTGGACTTGTTGTCGCCGGATTCGCGATCCTCGCCCTCATCGCCGCGGCGGTCGCGCCCGGCAGCGCATGGGCGACCGCCGGCAAGCGCGTGGATTGCGACAAGGTGATGTCCGAACTGCACGCCGGCAAGAAGGCGAAGGAGATCGCCAAGGACCTGAGCATCTCGACTTCGAGCGTCTATCGCTGCAAGCGGCGCGCGGCGGCCAAGGCCAAGGGCGAAACCTCGAAGACTTCGACGAAAGCGAAGCCGGCGGCCACGGCGTCGCCGGCCGCGCACTGAGCGAACGTCCACGCGCGGCGCGGAAGAACCGCGCCGCGATCGTTTGGCGCCAACGACGCGAGGCCGCGGGCGATTCGGCTCGCGGGCGCCGCGCCGCGCGTCAGGCGTTGCCGATCAAGCGCCGGCGCAGCGCCTGATCGGCCGCGATCTCGATCGCCGACCACGCCATCGCGAGCGCGCCGTCGACCACCGCGCGATCGGCGTCGGGCGTGGCGCAGGCCGCCGTGAATTCCGGCTGATGGTTGACGGCGGGAGCGGAATTGATCCCGATCAACGGATGGATTGAGGGCAGGTGCAGCGAGACGTTGCCCATGTCGGTCGATCCCGCCCCCATCGCGCGGCTCGAACCGCCCTGGGCGACGACGCTCGGTTCGGGATCGGCGAAGACGCGGCCGAGCGCTTCGGCGTTGCGCCGGTAGATCGCGGCGATTTCGTAATCGTGGCGCATCTCGGCGTACGGTTTATCGCCGCTCGTGATCTCGTACTGGCATCCGGTCGCGATCGCGCCCGCCTCAAAGCATCGATGCACCCGCGGCAGCAGATCGTTCAGCCGTTCGAGCGATTTGGATCGCGCGAAATAACGCACCGCGGTATGCGCGGGAATGATGTTCGGCGCGGCGCCGCCGTTGATCACGATGCCGTGGATGCGGTCGGTGTCGCGGATATGCTGGCGCAACAGGCCGATCGCGGTCTGTGCGACGGTAATCGCGTCGGCGGCGTTGATTCCCAATTCGGGAAACGCCGAGGCGTGCGCCTCCTTCCCGGTGTAATGCACTTCGAACATCGCGGCGGCGATAATCTGCGGCGTCGACATATCGATCGGCGCCGGATGTACCATCATTGCCGCATGCACGCCCTGGAATCCGCCCCGCTCGAGCATCAGGATTTTACCGCCGCCGTTGCAGACCTCCTCGGCCGGCGTGCCCAGCAAAGTGATCGTCAGGCCGACCTCGTCGGCGACCTTGGCCGCGGCGATCGCGGCGCCCGCGCCCATCGTCGCGATAATGTTGTGGCCGCAGGCGTGGCCGATTCCCGGCAGACAATCATATTCGGCGCAAATCGCGATATGCAGCGGACCCGAACCGGCCCGCGCCGCAAACGCGGTCGGCATCCCGCAGACGCCGCGTTCGACGCTGAAGCCCGCGTCGGCCATCGTCTCGCACATCCAGGCCGCCGCGCGCTCCTCCTCGAAGCCGAGTTCCGGATGCGCATGGATCCGGTGGCTGAGATCGATCAGCGCCCGTTCGGATTGTTTGAAGCGTTCGCGCGCTCCCGCTTTGGCGTCCATCTGCGTCTCCCTTCGCCGGGTCGATTCGCGAATCCCGTTCCGCGCCCCATCTTCCATCATTCGACGGTTGCGCCCAAGCCCTTGAATAGCGGCCGTCGCAGCGGCTAAGCGTGATGATATGGCTGATAAATGCGATTTGTGCGAATTGAAGGAATACACGCCGTGGTACGCGCGCTTCACCCAGCCGTTCCGTTTCGCGATTCTCGATTGCGACTCCTGCGATACGCCGATGGCGGTGCTCGCCGAGCATCGGATTGAGTTGGCCGTCGAGGAGCGCGCGTTCATGGTCGAGGCGCTCTCGCTGGTCGCGCGCGTCAAGTACGGCGAGGGCGAATTCATTATCGACCAGGTGATGCGGCAGATACCAAGTCATTTTCATATGCACGCGCGGCCGACGCGCTTCCGCGGCTGGTAATCGGTGCGCGCCGTGACGCAATCGGCAGCCGATGGCGTTCGGTTGCGAACGGCGTCGTCCGATCGCGTAAGTTGGCCGCTTGGTATTGGCGGCCTCGTTGTGCTAAGAGCGGGTCGCATAAGCGAGGTGCGGGCCGGGGGGCCATCAGGCGCGCCGCGCGGGGATGATTAGCGCTCCTTTCGGAGGTTTTCGGGGGACATGGCAATCGGGACGGTCAAGTGGTTCAGCCCCAAAAAGGGCTACGGTTTTATCACGATGGATGACGGCCAGGAGGTCTTCGTCCATTACAGCGCGATCGACGGCAACGGCTTCCGTTCGCTCGAACAGGGCGAGCACGTGCAATTCGACGTTGCGCAGGGCCCGAAGGGGTTGCAGGCCGCCAAAGTGCTGCGCGCCTGAAGCGTCGGGCGGGATAGCGCGGTCCGACGGCATGCGGAGCCGTCCGCGGCCGATTGACGGCGTATCGGTTTGAGCGGGACGCGCCGCCAATTATGATAGCCGCTCGATGCGGCTTGAGGACGACGAACGATCAGGCGCGCGCTGGCTACCGCGTGGCGTCCAAGCTTGCTCCGATCGGTCGGTTGTCGTCGCGGTTTGCGGCGTTGCGCTGGCGATCCGCGTCTATCTTAGCCTCACGAGCTATTGCGTTTCCGGCGACGGCGTCGCGTACCTCGCGATGGCGCGGGAGTTCGCCGCCGGTAATCCGGCGCGCGCGCTCGCCAACGTCTTTTCGCCGCTCTATCCCCTGCTGATCGTGGCGGCGCATCTGGCGATTCCCGACTGGGAGATGGCCGGGAACCTGGTGTCGGCCGTGATGGGCACGGCGGCCGTCGCGACGATCTATGGGATGACGCGGGCGGCCTTTGCGCGGCGCGATCTGGCGATCGGCGCGGCCGCGCTGGCCGCGATCCATCCTGATCTTGCCGCCTATTCCGCGTCGGTGCGGACTGAAGCCGGGTTTATCCTGCTGATGACCGCGTCGGTATGGGCGCTGATCGCGGCGCTCGGCGATCGCCGGCTCGCGCTTGCCGCGCTCGCCGGCGCGATTGGCGGACTCGCCTATTTGTTCCGCACCGAGGCGATCGCGTATCTCGGTTTAGGCGCGGGATTCGTGATTCTCGGCGCGCCGATCTGGCGCCGTTGGCCGCTCGGATGGGCCTGCGCCGCCGCCGCGTTCTTCGCCTGCGCTTTTGTCGCCGTCGCCTCGCCCTATCTAATCTATTTGCGTATCAGCGCCGGCCATTGGATCGTCAGTCGCGAATTCACTGCCGCGATGATGTACGGGATGGGCGAAGTGTCGCGCAATTCGCGCCATTGGCAAGCGCTCGGCTATTCGGACCGCGTCTCGCCGCTGACGCCGCTGTTCGTCGCTCCGGCGCGTTATCTGCGCAAGGTCGCAGCCGACTCGGTCGGCACGCTAAGCGGCCTGGTGCGCGCGATGGGTCCGGCGCCGGCGATCCTGTTGCCGATCGGTTTATGGTCGCGCGGGCGTGGGATCGCGAAAAACTTCGCCGAAGCGATGCTCGCGCTGCTGACCCTTGCCTATGCCGGCGGCTTCACGCTTTCGTACACCGGCGCCCGCTTCATGCTCCATCTGATTCCCTACGTGTTCGGCTGGGCGATCGCGGGACTCGCCGCGGCCTCCGGCGCTATCGACTGTCTTGCCGCTCGCGTCGCGAAATTCCGCCCGCCGCGCGGCGCGCTGGCGATCGTCGTCGGACTTGCGATGCTGCCGCAGACGCTCTGGCCGATCGGCTACGACCAGCGCGGCTTCCGCTACGCTGGTGAGGAGATCGCGCGTCGAGCGCAGGGTCGGCCGACCGCGGTCGTCGCGCGCGACGGCCGCGTCGCCTTCTACGCGCACGCACGCTTCATCCTGATGGACGATCCGCCGGCCGACGCGCTCTGCCGATGGCTCGCCGCGCGGCCCGACGCCGGCTATCTGCTGATCGGCGAGCGCGACGAGCGCCGCTTTGCGGTTCCGGCGCGTACGCCCTGTCTCGCGCCGATCCGCCGCTATCCGCGCTACGGCGCGAACTATTTCGACCTCTTTGAAATCGTCCGCCACGAATGACGCGCAACCGTCGCAGGTCCGCCGCCCGTCCGCGCGCGGTTGTGCGCCGCCGGCAAGCTGGATAGTAATCGCCCGATGTACGCCACCTTCCGGCGCTGGCTGCGCGACCGTTATGGAATCGGCGCCTTTCTCATCTATTCCGGCGTCTCGCTGGGCGTGCTCGGACGGGGCGTGGCGGCGGCTCCGCGCGCTTTTATGGTCGGACGCACCACGGACCCGACGGTTTACATGTGGTTGCTCAAATGGTGGCCGCACGCGATCGCCGGCCGCATCAA
>JAJXYM010000389.1 GCA_021780585.1 Deltaproteobacteria bacterium | reverse complement strand
CGCCGCGAACAGCAGCAGCACCGGCAACTCGTGCATCACGCGACTGGCGAAGCGCGCCCGATCAACGCCCAGCATCCAGTCCTCGCGCACCAGCAGATCCGCGACGCGAAAAGCTCCGTACGCCACCAGGTAGAGCGCGACATACGGATGGACGGCGAAATAGTCCGTGATGCCGAGGCCGAGCGCGACCGATCCGACCACCGCCGCAAGGAAAATTATGAGTTCAGCGATGCGCACGGAAAGATCGCGCGGCGCGGGCGCGCTTTCCCCGGACGGGATCGCGACGGCCGGCCCTCCGCCGGCGAGCGAACCAGTCGCGGCTTTCAGCTCGCCGGTGGGAGGCGGCGGCGGCGCGCTGGCGGCGGTTTCATCGCTGCTCATTTCCGCAAACTCTTTCAGGATACGTTTCGTGAATCAAAATGAGAATCCGCGCGACCGTTAGCCCTTGGCGCCGTTTTGCGCCGATTCGGCGATCCGCTCGAGGCTCTGGCGCGAACCGATCACCACCAGCAGATCGCCGATTTCGATCGCGGTCGCCGCGTCGGGCACGATCGAAATCGGATCGGGGCCGCGCTTCAGCCCAATTACGCGCAACCGCGCGCTCGCATTCTCGATCTCGCCGATAGTGCGGGCGACCAGCGAACTGTCTTTGCCCACCGCGACCTCCTCGAGACTCACGTCCTCGCCACTGCCCGGCAGCACCAGCGAAAGAAAATCGACCACGGACGGCCGCGCGATCGCCGCCGCGATCCGGTAGGCGCTGAACTGATACGACGACATCGCCCGATCCGCCCCGGCCAGTTCCAGATGGCGCAGGCCGGCCTCGGTCTCGGCGCGCGCGTGGATCCGGATTTTCGGATTCATGCTGCGCACGCTCAGGCTGATAAAGACGTTGTCGGGATCCGACGCGGTCGCCACGACGATATCGCTGGCGGTACGCACGCCGGCGTGCTCGAGCAGCTCCGGTTCGAGCGCCGATCCGATCAGGTAATAGAACTCGCCGCGCGCCAATTCCGGTTCGAGCGCCGGGTTCTGTTCGACCACGACCACCGTATGCCGATCGCGCTTGAGCTGGTCGGCGACGATGCGCCCGAAGCGCCCGTAGCCGCATACGATGACATGCCCTGTGAGCTGCTGAATCCTGCGGTTCATCGCGCTCTTCCCCACGAACTCCCTGAGCTGTCCGCCGACCACGGCTTCGGTGACCGCGGCGAAAACGTAATACGCCGTGCCGACGCCCACGAAGATGATCGCCATCGTGAAAACGCGGCCCGCCGTGTCGAGCGGTTTGACCTCCTGGTAGCCGACCGTGGTGATGGTGATGACGGTCATGTAGATCGCGTCGATAAACGACATCCGCTCGATCAACATGTAACCGGCGCTGCCAATCAGCGTCAGCGCCGCGACGATCGCGACGCCGACGGCGACCCTCCGTCCGGGATTCATCGGGACGCCGCGCCCGTCGCCACCGCGGCCGCGCGGCGCCTATCCGTGGCGCGCCTCGAGCCAGCGTTCGGCGTCGAGCGCCGCCATGCATCCCGCGCCAGCGGCCGTGATCGCCTGGCGGTAGACGCGATCGGCGACGTCGCCGGCCGCAAACACCCCTTCGATATTGGTTCGCGTCGAACCCGGCCGCACTTTGAGGTAGCCGACCTCGTCCATCTCGAGCTGCCCCTGAAAGATTGCGGTGTTGGGCTGATGGCCGATCGCCATGAAGACCGCGTCGGTGCGGAAATCCGTCGCCGCGCCGCTCTTGAGATTGCGCAGGCGCACGCCGCTCACGCCGGCTTTCGGCTCGCCGAAAATCTCCTCGACGATGGAATCCCAGATGAACGCGATCTTCGGATTGCGCCGCGCGCGGTCCGCCATGATCTTCGAGGCGCGCAGCGCGTCGCGCCGATGGACGATCGTCACCTTGCTGCAAAAGCGCGTGAGGAACGTCGCTTCCTCCATCGCGGTGTCGCCGCCGCCCACGACCACGGCCTCCTTGTCCCTGAAAAACGCGCCGTCGCAGGTCGCGCAGGCGCTGACGCCATATCCCATCAGGCGCCGCTCGGATTCGATATTGAGCAGCTTGGCCGTCGCTCCGGTGGCGACGATCAGCGCCTCCGCGCGAATCGTCTCGCCCTCGGCGGCAAGCTCGAACGGATGGACGCGGAGATTGGCCGCCGTGACTTCGCCGGTGGTAAAGCGCGTGCCGAAACGCTCCGCCTGGCGCCGGAAAATCTCCATCATCTCCGGACCCTGTACGCCATGCTCGAAGCCCGGGTAATTCTCCACCTCGGTGGTAATCGTAAGCTGGCCGCCCGGCGCCGCCCCTTCGATCAGAATCGGCGCGAGATTGGCGCGCGCGGAATAGAGCGCTGCGGTAAGGCCGGCCGGCCCCGAGCCGAGAATCACCAGTCGATGGGTAGCGTTGTTTGATGCGTCAGCCATGGAACCTTTCGCGGCGCTATGCGCGCTGAATCGCGCGCCGCGTCTCGTCTATATTGTACACTGCGTGCGGCGCGGCATAAGCTTCAGGCCGCCGCGCGCCGGCATCGATAATAATGACAGGCGACAAGCGAAAGACGAAAGCCGGCGGCGTTCGCCGCCAACTGACCCATCTCGACGATCGCGGCCGCGTCCGGATGGTCGACGTCGGGCAAAAGGCCGTCACGCGGCGCGAGGCGATCGCGCGCGGCGCGGTCCGGATGGAGCCGGCGACGCTCGCCGCGATCGTCGCCGGTACGCTCAAAAAAGGCGAAGCGCTCGCCGCCGCCCGGATCGCCGGAATCATGGCGGCCAAGCGCACCCATGAGCTGATCCCGCTATGCCATCAGCTTCCGCTCGAGGCGGTCGAAGTCGATTTCCGTCCCGATCCCGGCGGCGGCGCGATCCTGATTGAGGCCCGCGCCGCGACCAGCGCGCGCACCGGCGTCGAGATGGAGGCGTTGACGGCGGCCAGCGTCGCCGCGCTCACGATTTATGACATGGCCAAGGCGATCGATCGCGCGATGACGATCGAGGCGCTTCGCCTGGTGAGCAAGAGCGGCGGCCGCAGCGGCCGTTTCGCGCGCAAGGGCGAAGCGCCGTGGAACGGCGAAGCGGACGCGTGACGCGATGATCGCGATCGAAGGTCGCGCGTTTCTCAGGACCGGACGCGACGGGCCGGTGCGCGGCGGGAATCCATGGATTTTCTCGCAGGCGATCGGGCGCGTCGAACCGGCAGATCTTCCGGCGGGCGCGTTCGTCACGGTGCATGACAGCGGCGGCGACGCGATCGGCTCCGGGTATTTCAATCCGGCGACGACGATCGCGATCCGGATGATCGCGTTCGATCCACGCACGCGGTTCGAAACGATTATTCGCGATCGGATCGCGCGCGCGCTGGAATTGCGCCGGCGCATCGTCGGCGCCGGGACCAACTGTTACCGCCTGCTCAATGGCGACGGCGACGGTCTCTCGGGCGTCGTGATCGATCGCTACGCCGGCGCCGCGGTGGTGCAATTGCTGACGGCGGGCGCGGACCGGATGCGCGCCGGGATCGTCGCGGCGCTGAACGACCTGATCGCGCCGGACGCGATCGTCGAGCGCAGCGCGGGCGCCGTGCGCCGTCAGGAGGGCCTCGCCGATCGGACCGCCGTGATCGCCGGCGCGACGATGGCCGAAACGTTCGCGATCGAGAACGGAATTCGCCTCGCGATCGATCTCGCACACGGCCAGAAGACCGGTCACTTCCTCAATCAACGCGAAAATCGCGCGCTGGTCGGGCGGCTCGCCCGCGACGCGCGCGTGCTCGACGCCTATTGCCATAGCGGCGGTTTCGCGCTCGCGACGATCGCGGGCGGCGCGCGCCATGTCGTCGCGATCGACTCGTCGGAGCGTGCGCTCGCGACCGCGCGGCGCAATCTCGAGCTCAACCGCCACCGACCCGGCGCAATCGAACTCGTCCGCGCCGACGCGCCACAGTTGATCGCCGAGATGGCGAATCGCGCCGGCGGCGACCGTTTCGGGATCGTCGTGATCGATCCGCCGCCGCTCGCGCGCGCGGCCCGGGACGCCGCGCCGGCCGGCCGCCTGTACGTCGATCTGAACGCGCTCGCGATGCGGATCGTGGCGCCCGGCGGTTTCCTGGCGACGTTCAGTTGCTCGGCGCATTTTTGCGGCGAGGATTTCATCCGCGCCGTGCGCATCGCCCAGACCAAATCCGGCCGTAAATTCCGCACGCTCGCGCGACTCGGTCCCGGCCCCGACCATCCGACCCTGCTCGGCCATCCCGAAGGCGAATACCTGACCGGCCTGCTGCTCGGCGCAATCGATTGAGGGGGCGGCTTGCGACCGCCGGCGGCGCGCGCGACGATCACAAAAATGGCGTATTACGCCCGCTCACGAGCACAATCATGAAACTGCAACGGCTGGACCATTTCGGTATCGAGGTGAACGACCTCGCGCACGCCGAACGCTTTTACGTCGACGTGCTCGGACTCGAGGTTGTCGCCCGCTTCGGCGACCAGGTGTTGCTGCGGTGCGGCAATCAGAATCTCGCCCTGTTCGGCGTCGCGCGCGCGCCGCTGACGAACGAACAGCGGCGGGCGCGCATCGGCCATCCCCTTGGCAAGGGCCATCACGCCTTCATAGTCGGGCGTGAGGATTTCGCCTCCGCGCGCGACCGGCTGGCCGCGGCCGGCGTCGAAAGCGCCGCGCCGATCGACTGGGGCGATCACGATTGCGTCTATTTTCTCGATCCCGACGGCAATCTGCTGGAAATCGTCAGCTATCGTTGACCCGCGTCAGATCTCGCTGGCGCAGCGCGTATTGTCAGTCGCGCGCCAATCGCCTAAACGACTCGGATGCGCACGTATCGCCGCCGCCTTATCACCTTCGCCATCGCGCCCATCGCGCTCGCGCTCGTGGCCGCCGCGCCGGCGCGCGCCAGGATGCTCCATCTGGCGATCGACCCGCTGACCTCGACGATGACCGCCACCGTCGATAAGCCGCTCAGCCGCATGAACGGCAGCGTCAGCGGGACGTTCCAGATCATTTCCGGCAAGATCGACGGCGACCCGCAAAACCCCGGAGCCGGCAGCCACGTCGAGCTGGTGATCGATCCGACGTCGTATTCTTCCGGCCTCAGCCATCGCGACAACGCCGTGCTCTCGCAATCGCTGCAAACCAGCATCTATTCGGATATCCGTTTCGCCGGCACGCGGCTCGACGACGTGAAGATCGACGCGCCGGGCGCGATGGGCAGCGCGATCGTCGTCGGCAACCTCACGATGCATGGCGTCACGCGCGAGTTGCGCGTGCCGGTTGACGCGACGCTCAGTCCCGACCGGGAGTTTTCCGCCGATGGCTCGGTGACGTTCGACTATACCGAATTCGGCATCGCGCCGCCGACCATGATGTTCGGAGCGCTGTCCGCCGCGAAGGAAGTCACGATCGAATTTCGCATTATCGCGCGCCCGGCCGGAGCCGCCACGCCCACACCGTCGCCCTGAACCGCCGACGCGATCCGGACGCGGGGAATCGCGGCGACAGTCGGTTTGTCAATCGCGTCCGCGTTACGCTAATCATGCGGCGACGGCCGGAGTGACGGCGGGCCATCCGCCGCCGTGCGCGAGGAGACCAGCATCGTGAAATTTGGCCTTTTCTATCAGCTACCGTGCGCGCCGGAACAATCGGAACCCGAGCGCTATCGCGAAACGATCGAGCAAATCGTTCATGGCGACGAACTCGGTTTCGACACGGCATGGCTTGCCGAATTGCACTTCTTCCGGCCGTTTTCGATCATGCCGGCGCCGCTGATCGTCGCGACCGCGGCGGCCCAGCGCACCCGCCGGATCCGGATGGGCACGGGCGTCTCGCTGCTCCCGTTCCATCATCCGTTACGACTCGCCGGCGAAGCCGCGGCGGTCGATATCCTGAGCGGCGGCC
>JAJXYM010000261.1 GCA_021780585.1 Deltaproteobacteria bacterium | reverse complement strand
CGAGCTGTCCCGCCTGCAGCCGCGCCATCACCTCCGGCTCCTGGAAAATCTGGCGCGGATTGACGGTCGCGCCGAGAATCCGCGCCGCCAGGTCGGGCTGATGGTAATAATTCGCCGCCAGCGCGAGAGTGAAAATGATATTCAGGCCTTGCGGATCGACGCGCGGATCGGTCCGGCCGAAGCGGATGCCCGGCGTCTCCAGGATGCGCCACCACGGCCGCGCGCCGGGAGCGCCCGCGCGGGCGAAATCGGCGGCGAAGCGGCTGCGCGGACTATAGGCAATAACGATCGCGGTGCGCGCGAACGGCATCGCGCGATCGGCTTTGTGCGCGTCGAGCACGATTCGCATCGGCGCGGGAGTCACGGCGATAAACACATCGGGCCGGATACTGCCGGCGACGATCAGATTGGCCAGTCCGGTCGAACCCTGGGCGCGTCCGCGAAACTCGGCGCCGAGCGCGGAGGCCAGCGCCGGCCGCACCGCTTGCTCCATCAGCGCGCCCATCGAACCGGCGTAGGCGACTTCCAGCGGGGTCGGGGCCGCGGCGGCGAAGGCGGCGCGCGCCCACGCGATCGTCAGGCAGAGCGTAAGCACGCCGGCGATCGCCGGGCGGCGCGATATGGGCAGTGGGCGGTTTTTCATGAAGGCCGTCTTATGCCATTATACGCTACAAATGACAAGCAACGTGGCTAAAGCCGGCGAACTCCTGCGGCGCGCGCGCGAGGCGCACGGCATGACCCAGATTGAGTTGGCGCGCCGGGCCGGGATGTCCCGTCAGGCGCTCGGCGCGATCGAGGCGGGCGCGTACCAGCCGGGCGTGACGGCGGCGATCGCGTTGGCCCGCGCGCTGGGCGAAACGGTCGAGAATCTGTTCGGGCGGGATGCGGGTGAGC
The DNA here is from genome assembly GCA_021780585.1 of Deltaproteobacteria bacterium. Lineage (GTDB taxonomy): Bacteria > Desulfobacterota > Binatia > Binatales > Binataceae > JADMIL01. The sequence continues at coordinate 5,028 of JAJXYM010000261.1, read as the reverse complement.
CGAGCCGGCGGCTGCCCGTGGACCTGATCGGCGCGGACGCCGCCGGGCCGGAGCGGCGGGTGGCGCTGGCGCGGGTCGGCGGGCGCGTCGTGGCGATCGCGCAACCGGCCGTGCGGGTGGCGTTGACTCCGGCGGCCGGGATGGTCGAGCTGGCGCGCAAGCGGCGCGCCGAGGTCGAGACAACCCGCTCGGACGAAGAGATCGACGCGACGCTGGCGATCGCCGGATGCGATCCGGCGGCGGCGATATTGGGCGATTGGCTGTCCCGCCATCGCGCGCCCTTCGGCGCGGTCGCGATTCCATGCTCGAGCATGCGCGCGCTGGACGCGCTGGTCGAAGGCCGCGCGCACGTCGCGGGATTGCATCTGCGCGATCCCCGCGGCGGCGAATACAACCTCGCCGTGATGAGGCGCAGGCTCGGTCATCGCCGCGCCACGGTGGTGACGTTCGCGCGCTGGGAGCTGGGGCTGGCGATCGCGCCGGCGCGACGCGACGCGATCCGCTCCGTCGCGGATCTGGCGCGGGCCGACCAGCGCCTCGTCAATCGCGAGCGCGGATCGGGCGCCCGCGCCACACTTGACGAGGCGCTGGCGGAGCTGGGCGTCCCGGTCGAATCGATCACGGGCTACGATTTCGAGGTCGGCGGACATCTCGAAGTCGCGGCGGCGATCGCGGCCGGCCGGGCCGACGCGGGGATCACGATCCGGCTTGCGGCCGAAGCTTTTTCGCTGAGCTTCGCGCCGATCCGCGAAGAGCGTTACGACCTCGTGATCCCGGATACGGAGGCTGACGCGCCGCCCGTGCGCGCGATGTTCGAGGCGCTAAACTCACGGCGCTTCGCCTGTGAAATCAGCCAGCTTTGTCATTACGACACCGGCGAGATGGGCCGGGTGATCGCGCCGGCGGCAGCGGCCGAATAACTTCAGGCGCACGCGGGGCGGCGGCGCCGGCGGCGAGCCGGGCAACCCTCCGATCGAAATCGGCGCCGAGCTTAAATCGAGATACGTGCAGCTATAGCGATACCGGTTCGGCGACGGCGCGCGACGATTGGCGTGGCGCCATCGCCAGCGGACGTTCGGCGGCGGCCGGCCGCTTTTTTCGCCGACGCGCGTCGAACGATGCCGCGCCCGGCGCTAGACTCGATCGCAATCATCGGGATGCGGAGCGAGTCGCTCCGCGCGAAGGAGACGCGGATGGCGCCGTCGAATCAATCGCTGCTCGAAACTCCGCAATGGCAAGCGCTCGCCGCCCACTATCAGCGCATCCGCGGGACGCATCTGCGCGATTTGTTCGCCGCCGATCCGGCGCGCGGCGAGCGGATGACGATCGAGGCGGCGGGATTATACTTCGACTACTCAAAGCATCGCGTGAACGACGAGACGCTAAAGTTGCTGTTGGCGCTGGCCGAGGCGGCGGGATTGCGCGATCGAATCGACGCGATGTTTCGCGGCGACAGGATCAACGTGACCGAAAAGCGCGCCGTGCTGCATACCGCGTTGCGCGCGCCGCGCGGCGCCTCGATCGTGGTGGACGGCCATAACGTTGTGCCGGACGTTCATGCGACGCTCGATCGGATGGCGGATTTCGCGCGGCGCGTGCGCGCCGGCGAATGGAAAGGCCACACCGGCAAGCGGATTCGCGCCGTAATCAATATCGGTATCGGCGGTTCCGATCTGGGTCCCGTGATGGCCTACGAGGCGCTGCGCCATTACAGCCTGCGCGAATTGACGATGCGCTTCGTCTCCAACGTGGACGGGACCGATTTCACGGAGGCGACGCGCAATCTCGATCCGGCCGAAACGCTGTTCATCGTCTCGTCGAAAACCTTCACCACGCTCGAGACCATGACCAACGCGCATAGCGCGCGCGCCTGGAGCCTGAACGCGCTCGGCGACGAAAAGGCGGTGGCGCGGCATTTCGTCGCGGTTTCGACCAACGCGGCGGAGGTCGCGAAATTCGGCATCGACACCAACAATATGTTCGGCTTCTGGGACTGGGTCGGCGGACGCTATTCGATGGATTCGGCGATCGGACTGTCGACCATGATCGCGATCGGTCCGGAAAATTTCACCGCGATGCTCGCGGGATTCCACGCGATCGACGAGCATTTCCGCACCGCGCCGCTCGCGCGCAATATCCCCGCGCTGATGGGTCTGCTGGCGATCTGGTACAACAATTTCTTCGGCGCCGAGACGGTTGCCGTGCTACCCTACGATCAGTATCTGAAGCGTTTCCCCGCCTATCTGCAGCAGCTCACGATGGAGTCGAACGGCAAACATGTGACGCTCGACGGCGCGACCGTCAACTATCAGACCGGGCCGATTTTCTGGGGCGAGCCGGGCACTAATGGCCAGCATTCGTTCTACCAGATGATTCATCAGGGAACGAAGCTGATCCCGTGCGATTTTATCGCCTTCGACGAGGCGCTGAATCCGCTCGGACGCCATCACGACCTGCTGATCGCGAACGTGATCGCGCAGGGCGAAGCGCTCGCCTTCGGCAAAACGCCCGCGCAGGTGAAAGCGGAGGGCACGCCCGACTGGCTCGCGCCGCATCGCACCTTCGCGGGCAATCGGCCGTCAAGCATGATCATGGCGCGGCGACTGACCCCGGCGACGCTCGGCGCGCTGGTCGCGCTCTACGAGCATAGCGTCTTCACTCAGGGCGCGATCTGGCGCATCAACTCATTCGATCAATGGGGCGTCGAACTGGGCAAGGCGCTGGCGCAAAAGATCATTCCGGAACTCGAGGCGCCCGACGATCCCGCGATGGGTCACGACAGCTCGACGATCGCGTTGATTCGCCGCTACCGGCGGGCGCGACAGTCGGCGTAATCGGCGCGCGACCGTCTATTCGAGGCCGCTGGCCGGGGGCGGAGACGCGGCGACCGCCGGTTGCGGCGTCGTCGCGGGCGTCTCGGCGCTCGAATCCTTGGGCGCCTCGACCCGCACCGAAGCGATTCGGCCGTCGTCGCCGTAGCGCACGTGATAGAGCGTGAGCTTTTTTTCCGTATGCATCAGGCGCAACTGCCGCACCGCCAGCGAAGCGCCTCCAGTGAACACGCCCAAGGCGATATTGCGCGGCCGGATGGTCGGATTCACGAATTTGCTGCCGTCGGGATAGAACGCATAGACATCCTCGACCGCGCCGTCGTTCGCCGTCTCGGTCCCATTGGGATCGCCCAGCTTCGCCACGACGTCGGTACGCGGAACGCCCACGGCGAGCACCGCCGGATCATAATGGACCGACGTGTTCTTCAGCGTAACGCTCTGAATCTCCCCGGTCGGGGTGTAGTCCGTTCCCGGCGTGACCGGCTGAAATCGGGCGCATCCCGCAATCGCGGCCAGGACCAGCAACGTCGTCGTTGAGCTGTGCTTCATAACTATAGCGCTCCGCCCTCCCGCTCTACCGGCCAGTCTGACCAAAGGAATTAGTTAATTCTAGCGCTGACGTTGAAATGCGGCTTGCGGTTCCAATTCAATTTCGCCGCGCCTTCGCCTGTGAAGACTTGCGCGCGACCGCGCGAAATTGATTAACTGGCGCAAAACGATACACAACGGAGAATCCACCGATGCATGATTTGGTGATTCGCGGCGGCCGAGTGGTCGACGGTTCCGGCCAGCCAGCCTTCACGGGCGATATCGCAATCGACGGGCGCGTTATCACGAGCGTCGGCGGCAAGGCCGGCGCCGGACGGCGCGAAATCGACGCCAACGGCTTGCTGGTGGCGCCCGGCTTCGTCGATATCCATACCCATTACGACGGCCAGGTGACCTGGGATCCGTACCTCACGCCCTCGAGCTGGCACGGCGTCACCACGATCGTGATGGGCAATTGCGGCGTCGGCTTCGCTCCCGTCGAGCGCGGCCGCGAGGATTTCCTGATCGGCCTGATGGAAGGGGTCGAGGATATTCCCGGAACCGCCCTCGCCGAGGGCATCAAATGGGGCTGGGAGAGCTTTCCCGACTATATGGACGCGGTGGCCGCGATGCCGCGCGCGATCGACGTCGGCGCGCAGGTGCCGCACGGCTCCGTGCGCGTCTACGTGATGGGCGAACGCGGAGCGCATAACGAGTCCGCCACGCCCGCGGACATCGCGCGGATGGCGGCGCTGGTGCGCGACGGCTTGCGCGCCGGCGCGCTCGGCTTCACCACTTCGCGCACGATGCTGCATCGGGCGAAGAACAAGGAAGTCGTGCCGGGAACCTTCGCTGGCGAGGACGAGCTGATCGGCATCGGACGCGCGCTGGCCGCCGCCGGCCATGGCGTGTTCGAGATGGCCTCCGACCTGGTCGGTCCCGACGAGACCATGGAATGGATGGTGAAGCTCTCGACCGAGACCGGATTGCCGATCACCTTCGCGCTCGCGCAGATCGACAAGGATCCGGGCGGCGCGCGCCGGATTATCGATAAAGTGCGCGAATTCAACGCCAACGGCGCGCATCTGTTTCCGCAAATTTCGGCGCGGCCGACCGGGATGCTGATGGGACTGGAGAGCTCGCTGCATCCGTTCATCACCCATCGCACCTACAAGTCGATCGCGCATCTGCCGCTGGCCGAGCGGGTCGCCAAGCTGCGCGAACCCGACATTCGCGCGCAAATTCTGGCCGAAGGCCCCAGCGTGCGGGAACGCGCGACGCGCCATTTCGTGACCAACTTCTCGAAATTCTTCCCGCTCGGCGATCCGCCCGACTACGAGCCGGAACGCGAGGCCAACGTCGCCGCGCGCGCCGCCCGCGAAGGCAAAACGCCGGCGGAGCTGACCTACGAACTGATGCTCGAGCGGGGCGGTCGCGCGCTGCTGTACGTGCCGCTCGCCAACTACGCCGAATACAATCTCGACGCGCTGCGTGAGATGATTCTCGATCCGATCACCACGATGGGCCTGTCGGACGGCGGCGCCCATTGCGGACTGATCTGCGACGCCAGCATGCCCACCTTCATGCTGACCCATTGGGTGCGCGATCGCAGCCGCGGCGCACGGCTGCCGCTCGAACTTGCGGTCAAGCGCCAGACGCACGACACCGC
>JAJXYM010000165.1 GCA_021780585.1 Deltaproteobacteria bacterium | reverse complement strand
CACTGTCTACGACCGCACGCGGACGCCGGGTCGGCGAATCGCGATGTAATTCTGTGCGGCTTCCTGTCATGGCCGGACTTGATCCGGCCATCCATGCCCTCCGCCAATACCCGCATGTTATCCTTAACGGAGGCCGCGGAGTAAAGAAGCCCTGAATTCTTCGGCTTCCCCTCAAAATGACAAAGACGCCGTATTCGGCGTGTCGTCTAAACCTTGGCTTTGTAGCTATGCGACTGGGCCTTGGTGACCTCGCCAACATCCATTTTATTTAGTCCGAGGGCGTTGACTGAAATCTCGAAACGCTCCTGCATTTTCGCGTCGTCGGCGACGAAATCGCGCACGAGGCAGCAATATTCGAGCGAAATGCCGTTGGGATCCTTGAAGTAGATCGACTTCGCCCAGTTGTGATCGACAATTTCGGTCACTTCGACGCCCTTGGCGGCGAGTTCCGCGCGCTTCGCTTCGAGTCCCGCCTCGGAGCCGGCCTCGAATGCAAAATGATAAAAGGCGGCCGGCACTCCGAGTCCGCGATTGATACCCGCGTCGAACTCCACCGGAACCCCCGGAACTCCGCGCGGCTCCATGAAGGCTATGAGCTGGTCGCGGCCGGTGTCAAAGAAAACGTGCCGGATGGCGCCGCCCTCCTTGATCTTGATGGTGTCGGCGACCACGGCCTTGAAACCGAGGATCCGCTCGTAAAAGTCCCGGGTCTTATCCAGGTCGAGAGTTGACAGTCCGACATGGGAAAATCCTTTGTTCGCCATTGCGGCTCCTCCTCGGTCTTCCCGAGCACGGCTCGGACGGCATACGCCTTGCCAAAGCGGTTGCTTAACCGGGAATTTCCATTTTGGTTTTGCGCTCAGGTGGTGCATAGCCCGCCACGGATTCAGCGTCAAGCCGCGTCATGGCTGACGGTCGCGGCCGGACCGGATTATCCGTGCACGAGGGGCGACGCGAGCGTTTCGACGGCCTCTATTGAGCGGGAATTGGCGACGGAGACAAAAAAGGGCGGGCCATCCGGGGATGGTCCGCCCTTGCGATTAGCTATTTGTCGGCGCGCGGAGTCAGGCCGCCTTGGAATGCGCCGGCATCGCCAGCGCAGCCGGCTCCGGCAGCGGCGCCGCCTTCATCTTCTTCAGTTCCGGCAGCACGTGCTTGGCGAAGCACTTGAGATTGCGCTCGGCCTCGTCGAACGGCATCCCGGAGTAGCTGAAATTCATCATCACGCCGTTCGCGCCGATCGTGTCGCGGATGAACTGGATCTTTTCCAGCACCTGATCGGGCGTGCCCCACGGCATCAGCTTGGCGAAATCGGCCGCCGCGCTGTCCATCCCGTGCTTGGCGATATATTTGCCGACGTGGCCGTAGAATTCGTAGCTCTTGTGCGTGCCGAATTTCTGCGAGGTCATCTCATAATGGCGCATCGCGGTGTGGTAATACGCGGTAATCCACTTCATCGCCATCTCTTCGGCGCGATCCTTGTTCTCGTCGACGAAGCAGAAGCCTCCCGACAGGGGGGCCGGCGGCGGAGTGGAACCGTTAACTTCGCGCCAGACCTTGTGGTAGACCTCGAAGTCCTGCTTGACGACGTCCCACGGCTTCTGCGGAATCACCAGCAGGCCGACGCCCAGCTTCGCCATGATCGGCATCGATTCCGGCGAAACCGCGGCGGCGTAGCTGCGTCCCTTGAACGAGCGCGCGGGGAAGGGCCGGATATCGCGGCGCGGCTGCTTGGTATACTTGCCGCCCTCCATGTAGCCCTTTTCGAGCGCGTTCAGAACCAGTTCCGCATACTCGACGAACAGATTCCGCCCCTCGTTCTGGTCGAGCCGGAAACCCTCGTACTCGATTCGCGCCAGCCCGCGGCCGAGGCCCAGGATAAAGCGGCCGTCCGCCATATGGTCGAGCAGCGAAATCTGCTCCGCCACCCGGATCGGGTCATGCCACGGCAGCACGACGACCATCGAGCCGAGCTTCACGTGCCTGGTCCGTCCCGCCATGTACGACAGGAACTGCAGCACGTCCGGGCACATCGTGTAATCGTCGAAATGATGCTCGACCGACCATACCGAGTCGAAGCCGAGCGGCTCGGCCATCTCGGCCAGCCTGAGCTCGTTGCGATAGACCTCGGCGTCGGACAGCGCGTTATGGGGATTCTGAAATGCGGCTCCGTATCCTACGTGCATAAATTTTCTCCTCCGCCGGGCGTGTCAGCTATGCGCGAACAAATCGAATTTGGGGCCAAAACGGGTATGACCGGCGGTGTCATCCCGCTGCGACGGCCACGGTGCTCGGCATCTTTATAGCGCAGCGATGCGACAATTATCCAGCGACGCGAAAAGCCGGCGCCACGGCTCAATCGGCGCGGCGCAAGCCGGCCGCTGCCAAACGCTCTTCGAGCGCCGGAATCCGGTCGTGGCCCCAGAACGGCTCGCGCTCAAAGATGAAGAGCGGCACGCCGAAAACGTGGTCGGCCGCCGCCTCCTCCTGCGCCCGATCGTAATCGTGCGCGCCCTCACCCGCCAGATATTCGCGATAGGCCGCGCCCGAGAGGCCGATCGCGTCGAGCAGCGCCGCGACCGCGTCCGGCTGGTCGGCCTCCAATTCGCGCCGAAAGAACCGCTCGAACGCTTTACGGCTATAGTCGAGCAACCGCCCCTCGCGATTCGCGAACAGCCCGCCGATTAGCGCCGCGCGCGTGTCGTAGACCTTGAGCGGACCGCGAATCACGAGTCCGCGCGGCTGGGCCCATCGGCGCGCGTCCAGATAGGAATAACGCGCCTTGTATTCGGAATAGACGCTGCGTTCGCCTTTGCCCTTGATTCGCAACTGGAACGGAATCCAGCGGATTCGCACGCGAAAACGCTGCTCCAGCGCGAAGCCCGGATCGAACGCCAGATAGGCGAACGGGCTTTTGTAGTCTGAATACATCTTGATTTCTGTGGCGTCCATTCCAACCTCGGCATCCGAAAACGATATCGCTCCGGCCGCGCCTTCGCTCGATTTGGGTTGTCCCGTGCCTCAAATCCGCCATGAATAGCCGCATTCTTTCGTCGCAACGCGCGTCCGCTGTGAATTATCTTCAGTCTGGACTACCGGCAACGGTTGGCACGATGCTCGCTTCTACGAGATTCTGAATCGCCCACGAACCAACCGCGGCGCCGGCGGAACCTGCGTCAGACTTGATCCTCGCGGGCCAAAGTCGCAAGCATAGGAAATTGAGAGAGGATATCCAATTGGAGACCAAGCCCACCACCAAAAGCGTCGGCGCCACGACCGGCGTCCGCCCGCTGCGGATCGCCCAGATAGCCCCGCTCTATGAGCGAATTCCGCCCAAGCTTTATGGCGGCACGGAGCGGGTCGTCCATTACATCACGGAGGAGCTCGTCCGGCGCGGCCATGACGTGACCCTGTTCGCCGCCGGCGACGCGCAGACCAAGGCGAAGCTCAAACCGGCCTGTCCGCAGGCGCTGCGACTGGCGGGCAAGCAGGACCTCGGCTTCCCGCTGCAGCTTCCGATGCTCTCGGACGTGTACGATAACGCCGACCAGTTCGACGTCATTCATAACCATATCGATTTCTGGACGTTTCCGTTCGCCAATCTGTGCAAGGCCACGCCGACGCTGTCGACGATGCACGGGCGGCTCGATATGGACGACTTCAAGCCAATCTATTCGCGCTATCCGAACCTGCCGCTGGTTTCGATCAGCGACGCTCAGCGCGCGCCGCTGCCCTTCATGAACTGGGTCGGCACGGTCTATCACGGCCTGCCGCGCGATCTCCTCAGCTATAGCCCGGGGCCCGGCAAATATCTCGCCTTCCTCGGACGAATTTCGCCCGAGAAGCGCCCGGATATCGCGATCGACGTGGCCCGCAAGGTCGGCATCCCGCTCAAAATCGCGGCCAAGGTTGACGCCTACGACCGCGCCTATTTCGAGCAGGTGATCAAGCCGCGGCTGGCGCAGCCCGGAGTTGAATATATCGGCGAGATCAACGAGTCGCAGAAAAACGAATTTCTCGGCAACGCGATCGCCCTGCTCTTCACAATCGATTGGCCGGAGCCGTTCGGCCTCTCGATGATCGAATCGCTCGCCTGCGGCACGCCCGTGATCGCCCGGCCCTGCGGCTCGGTGCCGGAGGTGCTGCGCCACGGCGTCACCAGCCTGCTCGCCACCGAATTCGACGATCTGGTGAAGGCGGTCAAGAACGTCGAATCGATTTCCCGGGCGGCCTGCCGCCAGGACTTCGAGCGGCGCTTCACGTCGGAGGTGATGGCGCAAAATTACGAGCGCGTCTATCAGCGTCTGATCGGCCAGCGGTGTGAAGGCGTCGGCGCGCGCGGACGCCTCGAGCAAGCGCAGGCCCAGTGAAATCGCGCCAGTCGGACGGCCGCGTCTCTGACGGACGCGGCCGTCGCTTGCCCACCGTGCGCGAATCCAGCACGGTGCTCCGGGTCGGTTCGAATTTCTACGTTCTGGCCTCCGCGCTCGCCTCGCGCCGGACCACCCGCGTCCTGGCCGACGGCCGCAGCTTCGCGATTTTCGACGCCACCGGCGATATCGTCGAATCGCCGCTCGAGGCGCTCGGCTTCTTCAATCGCGACACCCGCTTTCTGAGCCGCTTCGAACTCCGGCTCGCCAATCAGGCGCCCTATTTTCTTAATTCATTTCTGAGCGACGACAAGGCGCAACTGCGCGTCAATCTGACCAATCCCGACTTGAGCAATCGCGCCGGCGTGATCGAATTGCCGCGTAATTCCGTGCAGGTCGAACGCAGTTGGGCGCTCGACCACGCCGCCCTGGTCCATCGCCTGGTCGTGCGCAATTACACCCGCGCGCCGGTCGATCTCAATTTCGAATTCATCTTCGCGGTCGACTTCGCCGATCTCTTCGAGGTGCGCGGCGTCAAACGCAAGCGCCGCGGCCGACGCCAACGTCCCGAAATCACCTCGCACGGCATCGTATTTCGCTATCACGGCCTCGACGGCGCCGATCGCCAGACCGAAATCAGATTCAACCTCGCGCCGCGCAAGCTCGATTCGCGCCGGGCCCATTTTCCGCTCAGTTTCGCGCCCGACAGCGAAACCGTGATCGAAGCGCGCATCAGCGGCCATTCGACCGCGGAAGCTTTCGTCAACGAACACGTTCCGACCCCCGCCGCCACGGTCAAAAGCGACGGCCGCCGCGCCGCGCCCGCGCCTGTCGTCCGCGCCGCGCACCCCCGACCGGGCGACGGCTTCCATGCCGCGCTCGACGCGCGCCGCGCCGAAATCGCCGCGCTGCAATCCGGATGGACCCGCTTTTCGGTCGGCAACGAAATGATCGACGACCTGCTCCGGCGCTCGCAGGCCGACCTCACGTCAATCGTCTCGCATGGCCCCGCCGGCACCTTCATCATGGCCGGCATCCCATGGTTCGCGACCCTCTTTGGCCGCGACAGCATCATCACCGCGCTTTCAGTATTGCCCTTCAATCCCGCGCTTGCGGCGGGCACCCTGCGGACCCTGGCGCACTTTCAGGGAACCGTCGTGAACCAGGCCCGCGACGAACAGCCCGGCAAAATCGTCCATGAGATGCGCGCGGGCGAGATGGCCCATACGGGCGAAATTCCCTTCGGCCGCTATTACGGCAGCGTCGATTCCACCCCGCTCTTTCTTTGGCTTTATGGCCGCTACGTCGCCACCACCGGCGATCTCGCGCTGGCCGACGAACTCTGGCCCAACGTCGAACGCGCACTTGAATGGATCACCCGCTACGGCGACCTCGACGGCGACGGCTACGTTGAATATGCCCGCGAAACGCCGGAAGGGCTGGTCAATCAAGGATGGAAGGATTCGTTCGATTCGATCAGCCACGCCGACGGCACGCTGGCGCGCGCCCCGATCGCGCTGGCCGAAGTCCAAGGCTATTTGTACGCCGCCTATCGCGCGGTG
>JAJXYM010000443.1 GCA_021780585.1 Deltaproteobacteria bacterium | reverse complement strand
CGCGCGCGCCCAGGGCGCGGGCGCGATCGTCGAGCGCGCGCCGCGCCAGCGCCGCGACCGCGTCGTCCTCCAGCGGTTTGAGCACCAGCACGCGCGCGCGCGAGAGCAGCGGCGAAATCACTTCGAACGACGGATTTTCCGTGGTCGCCCCGATCAACGTGACCAGCCCGCTCTCGACGTGGGGCAGAATCGCGTCCTGCTGCGCGCGGTTCCAGCGATGGATTTCGTCGATGAAAACGATCGTGCGGCGGCCTTCGAGTTCGAGCGCGCGGCGCGCCTCCTCGACCGCCTCCCGCAGATCGGCGACGCCGGCCGAGACCGCCGCGATGGTTTTGAAAATCGCGTTCGACTGGCGCGCCAGCAACAGCGCGATCGTGGTTTTGCCGGTTCCCGGCGGACCCCACAGAATGATCGAATGAAGCGCGCCCGTCGCCGCCATCTGCGCCAGCAGCTTGCCGGGACCGAGCAGATGCTCCTGGCCGACGACCTCCGCGAGCGTCCGCGGCCGCATCCGATCCGCCAGCGGCTGAGCGGGCGCGCGCGGCGTCTGGAACAGGCCGCGGCTCTCATCGCCCTTGCGTCGCGCCATCGCCGCGAACTTAGCATAACCGCGACCGCGTGGAACCGTCGTTCGCCGCGCCGCCGGACCATCGATAAATCGCCGATTGCGCGAATCTTCCGCGATGTTCTAGCTTGGGGATGGGCCGAACAGGAGTCGGCACCTTACTATGCTGGTCGGAATCGATATCGGCGGATCCACGACGGACGCGGTAATCCTCGACAATGGCGGGGTTCACGTCGTCACTATCGAAGCGAACGACCCGATCGCCGCGGCGGCGGGCGCATTGGGCAAACTGGTCGAATCGTACGGATTGCCGCTCGAGCGGATCGAGCGGGTGGCCGCGACCGGAGCCGGCTCGCGCGCCCTGGCCGATACGCTGCTCGGACGGCCGGTGGTCAAGGTCAACGAGTTCTCCGCGATCGGCATCGGCGGCACCTCGCTGGCCGGACGCAAGAAGGCGCTGGTCGTTTCGCTCGGCACCGGCACGGCGATCGTTTCGGTCACCGGCGAAAAGATCGAGCACGTCAGCGGCACCGGTCTCGGCGGCGGCACCCTGCGCGGCCTCTCCAAGCATATGCTTGGCGTCTCGACCCTGGAGACGCTCGAGGCGATGGCCGAGCGGGGCGATTTGAGCCGCGTTGATCTGACCGTGCGCGATATCGCCGGCGGCGCGATCGGCGATCTGCCGCCCGGCACCACCGCGTCCAACTTCGGCAAAATCGGCTCCGACGCGACCGCCGAGGACAAGGCCCTGGCGATCATGAACATGATCGTCGAAGTGGTCTCGGTGCTGAGTATCGCCTCCGCCCGCGCCTGCGGCCAGGAGGATATCGTCCTGACCGGCAAGCTGACGCGGATTTTCCGCTTCATGCAGAAGGTCAAGCGGCTCAACTACGTCTTCGGGCGCGGCTTTCTGATTCCCGAGCATGCCGACTACGCGACCGCGATCGGCGCGGCGCGGGCGGCGATGCAGTAGCGGCGGCGACGCTCCGTCTTCGCGGCGCCCGGGCGCGCCATGCGATCCGCCGGATCGCGCGGCGCGTTCTTGCGCGCTTCGCATCCGCGGGCATTGCGGCTACAATCCCGTTTCCGTTGAGGATAGCCGCGCGGCGCGACGCCGCGATGATCGATCAAAATATTTGCGCGGGGAGCTGGGGCATGCGTTCCGAATTGCTCAAGGGCTTGCGGATGCTCGATTTGGCCGACGAAAAAGGCGCGCTGTGCGGCAAGATTTTCGCCGACATGGGCGCCGAAGTGATCAAGGTCGAGCCGCCCGCCGGATGTCCCTCGCGCCGGATTCCGCCGTTTCTCGAGGATCGTCCCGGTCCCGATCGCGGCCTGAACTTTCTCGCCTGGAGCGCCGGCAAACGCTCGATCACGCTGAATCTCGAAACCGCCGACGGACGCGATTTATTGCGCCTGCTGGCGCAGAGCTCCGACTTTCTCGTCGATGCGTTCCCGCTCGATTATCTGGATTCGCTCGGCCTCGGCCATGACGCGCTCGCCGAACTTAATCCGGGCCTGATTCACGCCACGGTCACGCCCTTCGGCGATCGCGGACCCGGCAGGAATTACCGCGCCGCCGATATCGTCGGCTGGGCCTCGGGCGGCGCGATGTTCCTGATGGGCGAGGAGGGCAAACCGCCGCTTCAGATGAGCGTGCCGCAGGCCTGGCTGCACGCCGCCGGCGAGGCCGCTGTCGCCTCCATGATCGCCTATTACGCGCGCGCCGCCGACGGCCGCGGCCAGCATATCGTCGTCGATATGCAGGCCTGCGTCGTCTGGACCCTGATGAACGAGCAGGCGATGCCGCTGATGCATGGCGACTATCTGCGGCGCAGCGGCGTCTTCAGCGGCGCGGTCGGCGGACGGCGCAAGACGGTCTATCGCTGCGCCGACGGGTTCGTCTCCTTCCTGATCGCCGGCGGTCCCTACCTCGGCTCGACCAACGCCGTGATCGCGTGGATGAAAGAGGAGGGCGCGGCGCCCGATTGGCTCACGCGGGAGGGCGGCTTGAAGGCGCTCACGCCCAGCGGCTTCATGGCGGCGACGGCGGCCGACCTCGAGGAACTCGATCGCACCGAAGCGGTGGTGCAGAAATTCTTCCTCGGCAAGACCAAGAAGGAGATGTGGGCGAATATCCTCAAGCGCCGGATGTTCGGCGCGCCGGTCGCCAACGCCGCCGATATCGCCGCCGATCCCCAGCTCAAGGCGCGCGATTACTTCGTCACCGTCGAGCATCGCGGACTCGGCCGCCCGCTGACGATGCCGGGCGCGTTCGCGAAAATGAGCGCGACGCCGATCGGGCCGCAGGGGCCGGCGCCCCAACTCGGCGAGCATAACGAGGAAATCTACGGCGGTGTGCTGGGTCTGAGCGCCCGGGAGATCGTCGAACTGCGCGCGGTCGGCGCGATCTAGCCGTGGCGGAGGCAAGCGTAGCGATGGGCAGGTTGCCGTTCGAAGGAATTCGCGTGCTCGATTTCACGTGGTACGCGGTCGGTCCGGTCACCACCAAATATCTCGCCGATTACGGCGCCGACGTGGTCCGGATCGAGTCCGCCGCGCGGCTCGACGGCTTGCGGCTCGCGCCGCCGTGGAAAGACGCGCAGCCGGGCGTGAATCGCAGCCAGTTCTTCGCCAGCTTCAATTCCTCCAAGCGGGGAATCACGCTCGATATGAGCAAGCCCGCGGCGCGCGAAATTTTCCTCCGGATGCTGCCGTGGGCGGACGTCGTGACCGAGAGCTTCACGCCCAAGACGTTGCGCAACTGGGGCCTCGACTTCGAGCGGATGCGCGCGATCAAGCCCGACCTGATCATGCTGTCGACCTGCATGCAGGGCCAGACCGGACCGCATCGCGACTACCCCGGCTTCGGCAATCTGATGGCGGCGCTGTCGGGCTTCTATCACGTCGCGGGCTATTCCGAGGACGAGCCGTGCCCGCCGTACGGGGCCTATACCGATTTTATCGCGCCGCGGTTTTCGGCCTGCGCGCTGATCGCCGCGCTCGATTACCGGCGGCGCACCGGCCAGGGCCAGTATATCGACATGTCGCAATACGAGGCCGCGCTGCACAATCTGGCGCCGATGCTGATCGACTACTTCGCCACCGGCCGCGTGCTCGGCCCGGCCGGTAATCGATCCGATCGCTACGCTCCGCACGGAGCATATCGATGCGCCGACGAGGACGGCCATGAACGCTGGATCGCGATCGCCGTCGCCGATGATCGCGAATGGTCCGAATTGACGCGCGCGCTCGGCGCCGAAGATCGCGGCGGGCGGTTCGCCACGATGCGCGCGCGGATGGGCGATCGCGCCGCGCTCGGCGAATTTATCGGCGCCGCCGTGCGCTCGCGCAAGGCCGGCGAATTGACCGCCGCGCTGCAGGGCGCGGGCGTCGCGGCCTATCCGGTGCAAAATTGCATGGACCTGCATCACGACGAAAATCTCGAAGCCTTCGACTTCTGGCGCTGGCTCGATCACCCGGAAATGGGGCCGTCGCCGTACGACGGCCTCGAGCATCGCATGAGCCGGACGCCCGGCGATCTGCGCCGGCCCGCGCCGACCCTCGGCCAGCATAATGATGAGGTCTTCCGCGAAATCCTTGGCATGGACGCGGCGGAGATCGAGCGGCTGCGCAAGGACCAGGTGATATACTGAGCCACGCGGCGGCGTGACGCACCGGTTCGGTCGCGCGCCAATCTTTCCGCGCGGCCGATCGGTCCCTTGCGCTACGAACTGCAAATCGCGACGCGATATCTGCGCGCACGCCGGCGCGACGCCTTTATCTCCGTCACCACGGTCTTCACCGCCATCGGCGTGATGATCGGCGTGGCCGCGCTGGTGGTCGTGCTGGCGGTGATGGGCGGCTTCGAACGCAGCCTGCGCCAGCGCATTCTCACGCTGACGCCCCAGGTCGAAATCCTCAGCTTTAACGGATCGATCAGCAACGCGCCGGAATTGCTCGCGCGTGCGGCCGCGGTTCCCGGAGTCGCCGGTTCCGACCCATTCCTCGTCGGGCAGGCGATGATGAGTTCGCCGCGCGGCGTCAGCGGCGTGATCATGCGCGGCATCGATCCGCAAAACGCCGCGATCGTCGGCCAGCTCCGCCGCTATATCCAGAAGGGCTCGCTGGCGAATCTCGGCGTTGCGTCGGCCGGCTCCGACGGCGCGGTCGCGCTTGGTTCGACGCTGGCCGCAAAGCTCAAGGTCGGCGTCGGCGATCCGCTAACCGCCGTCGCGCCGGTGGCCGCCGGTCCCGACAACGAAATCGCCACCCGTACCGGTCATTTCACCGTCGGCGCGATCTTCGAATCAGGCGTCGCCTTCCTCGATCGCGACCTCGTCTTCATGCGGCTCGATAACGCGCAGAATTTCTTCGGCCGTCCCGGCCAGGTCGACGGCATCGAGTTGCGCCTGCGGAATCTCGACGACACCGCGCTGATTACGACGCGCCTGCGCGCGCTGCTCGGTCCCAACTATCGCGTCAGCAACTGGATGGAGTTCAACGCGTCGGCCGCCGCCGGCTTCGAGTTGCTCAAGCGCGTCTATGCGCTGGTGCTGCTGTTGCTGATCGGCGTCGCCGCCTTCAATCTGATCGCCACGCTGATCATGGTCGTGATGGAGAAGCGCAAGGATATCGCGGTGCTGATGGCGATGGGGGCGACGCGGCGCGAAGTGCGCCTGATTTTCGTGCTGAAGGGCCTGATCGTCGGCGCGATCGGCACGTTCGCCGGCCTGATCCTCGGCGGCGCGACCTGCTTCGTGCTCGCGAATTACCACTTCATCCATATCCAGAAGGAAATCTACGGCATCTCGACCCTGCCGGTGGCCTTCCAGCCGCTCTCGTACGTGGTCGTCGCGATCGCGTCGATGCTGCTGTGTTGGGTCGCGACCTTCTATCCGGCGCGGCAGGCCGCGCGGGAGATGCCTGTCGAAATCTTCCGCGGCTGATTAAAAATCAGCGGCGATGCGGCGCATTCCGGCGAACGCGCCGTGCAATCGGTCGATCCGCTTCGGCGTCTCGGGCGGGATCAGCGGCCGTCACGTTCGCTGTTGGCGACCGGCGGCTTCGGACTCAGCTTCGGCTTGCGGATTACCAGCGTCTCGTGACCGCGCACCTTGATCGTGCGCGCCGCATCCGACTGGAAGTTGCCGCGCGGCCCGTCGGTGCGGCGCTGATGGCCCGCGGTCCGCCGCCGCCGCCAGTTGCTCAGCTCCCGGGATAGTTTCGACGCGAGCAGGTCGCTATCCTCCTCCTCGCGTCGTTCCGTCCCTTCCGGCTCGACCGGTCCGTCGGTCATATCCTGTGCGCTCATCTGCTTCCTTTCCTGCGTTGTCATGATCGTTGCGGGGCCGCCGCCCCGTAAAATAATTTCGTCCGCTTAATCCCGC
>JAJXYM010000342.1 GCA_021780585.1 Deltaproteobacteria bacterium | reverse complement strand
GTTGCCGCCCTCGGAATCGACCGCATCGCAGTATTCGAAATGGCCGATCTCATCGGCGAACGCGACGTTGTAGGAATGCGCCGCCCATGGCACTCGCGTATGGGCCGTCGCACTCTGATACATCGGATGAAAGGCGTACGGGGTCGTCGAGCAGGTGGCGGCGGAGGGATCGAAGTTGGTCTGGGCGAAGCCGTTGGCGATGCTCGCGACCATCGAGCCGCTCTTACGGGTCGTTAAGTCGTCAAGGATAACTTTGAGGCCAGCGGGCGTGTCAAAAACCGACACCGCGATTTTGTCGCCCGGATTCATCAGCAGGTCCTGTTTAAGATCCGGTATCGTGGACTGGTTGATATTCAACGGATTCGCCGGCGTGGTCGCAACGCCGTTGAGCGTGATGAAGGCGAAGTTGACCGGTTCCTCTCCGACCTTATTCAGGCAATCGCTGTTATTTGAAACGTCGTTGTTCATGTCCAGCGAGAGACTGTCGATATTCAGCGCCGCGCACCAGTGCTTCGAGTCGCAACTGACGCCCAAGGGCCACGAAACCCATCCGGGCGGGTAGAACTGCAGTTCCATAAACGCGGCGCCGGGATGAAAACCGATATAATCAGGGGCGCTGGAATTGGAGTTGTCGAAGATGTTCGCGTCGCTGTCGGGAGTGCAGGTTGTCGTATACTCGGGCGCTGATTGCGTGTCGCAGAGCGCCATCCCGTACCAGAAGGCCGGATGGAGCTGAAAGTTATATGTGCCGCCGCGGCCGTTCTCCTTGGGTAGCGCGGGGGAATCCTTGGGCAGGGTCAAAACCGAGTAGTAATTCGTGCCGGCGCCCGGGCCGCCGTATAAGAGCAGCGAAGGCTCGTCATGGCCAACATAGGCGCCGCCGTAATCCAGATGATGCTCGGTGCACAGAAACTCATGATTCTGGCAGAACGGTCCGCCGTAATTCCATCCCGCGCCCGCGACAGCGGTTCCCGTCATCGTCGCGATCGCGATCGCGGCCACAAGCAAGGCCGGTAGCGCTCGATAACAACTTTTCCCATGCGTCACTCGATGCATAATCTCCCCTCCCACTTTTCGATCACTAATCAGACATTGGATTTGGCCGCGCCGGCCGCTCCAATGGTTGTGCGCAGTTTGACCATGCGGCAGGCAATCGAGTGTCCGGTCAGCGCCTTCGCTCTGGAGCGACCGCGCGCTGCCGTCGAGCCCGTCGCGTTTCCGAGTCCGCGAAAATTGTCAAACGAATACGATTCCCCGCGTTCGAGGATGAAGCGTTCAGCATCGCCGCCGCTTTCATCGACTTTCGACCGGGCGTCACGAGCCGATCGCTGAAATCATCGCCCCGTAAGAGAGATGTAACGTCGCTATTGGTGGTGGAATCGCGCATTTGCCCGGCCCAATCGTCACTAACTGAATTTTTTGTGTCGAGTCTCCAAGGCGGACTATGCATAGAGCAAATCCCGACCGTGTGGCAAGCCATGGACGGCGTAGGATGCTCGAAGAGTCTGCCCCCTTCGGACTGGAAGTGGCCGCGTCTCTGATTTAGACCGCGCTCAATTCAGTGCGCAAATTACGCTGAAATCGTAAATTGTATTACTTTAGCGCGAATGGGCGACGGCGCGCGGTTCGATCGTTGGCGTTTCCGTCTGAGATTGCGGCCCGAGGATCCGCTCAAGCTCGGCCAACTCGACGGTCTCTTCCCGCAACAGTGCATCGGCCAGCCGATCCAGTCGATCCCGTGACTCGGTCAGGTGGCTGCGTACTTCGTCATGAGCCTGATCCAACAACCGCCGCACTTCCACATCGATTGCGGCGGCGGTCGCTTCGCTATAGTCGGGTCTTTGAGACAGTTCGTATCCCAGGAAAGGTTGTTGCTCGTCGGTTCGGAAAGCGATCGGTCCGAGCTGCCCCATCCCCCAGCGCGTGACCATGCGGCGGGCCAGCCGGGTCGCTTCGACCAGATCATTTTCGGCGCCAGTCGTAATCTCGCCGATGGCGATCTCTTCGGCGGTCCGGCCGCCCAACATCACCGCGAGGCGCGCCTTCAAATAGGCCAGGCTGAAGTTGTGACGCTCCTCACCCGGGACTTGCTCGGTGACGCCCAAGGCCAGCCCGTGAGGCACGATCGACACTTTCTGGACGGGATCCGCGGCGGGCGTAAGCCACGCGACCAGCGCGTGTCCCGCCTCATGATAGGCGACCACGCGACGCTCATTCGGATCCATCAGTTGAGGATGGGCCGCACCCAGCCGCACCTTGTCGTGGGCTTCGCTGAATTGCGCCATAGCCACTGTGTTTTGGCTGTGGCGAGCGGCGATTAGCGCCGCCTCGTTGCACAGATTGGCCAGATCGGCGCCATTGAGGCCAATCGTAATTTTGGCGAGAAGCGAGAGATCAACATCCTCGGCCAGCCGCAATCGACTCGCGTGGATGCGCAGGATACCTTCACGGCCTTTGCGATCCGGCAATCCTACGACGACGCGGCGGTCAAAGCGTCCCGGGCGCAGAAGGGCGGGATCGAGGACATCCGGCCGGTTGGTCGCGGCCAGCAAGATGACTTCAGAATGCGGATCGAAGCCATCGAGTTCGCCGAGTAACTGATTAAGCGTCTGCTCCCGCTCGTCGCTGCCGGTTCCCACTCCGGCGCCGCGGCGTCTGCCGACGGCGTCAAGTTCGTCTATGAACACGATAGCGGGGGCTGCTTCTTTGGCCTGGCGAAAGAGATCGCGCACGCGACTGGCGCCCACGCCAACGAACATTTCGACGAATTCGGAGGCGTTGATGCTGAAGAACGGCACTCCAGCCTCACCGGCGACGGCCCGCGCCAGCAAGGTCTTTCCCGTCCCGGGCGGTCCGACCAGCAGGACTCCGCGGGGGATGCGGGCGCCCAGGTCGCGGTACTTTTTGGGATTACTCAGAAAATCGACTTCCTCCTGCAACTCGGCCTTGGCCTCGTCCGCCCCCGCCACGTCGCTGAACGTGACCTTAGGCTGGTCGCTCGAATAGCGCCGCGCTTTGGCGCGGCCAAAACCGAACATCCCTGACTGAGATCGCCCCGCATTGGCGGCCATCCACCAGAAAAGCCCGATCAGCAGCAACATCGGAAGCCAGTTGATCAACATATCGAGGAGCCAGGGCCTCGTCGGCGCGGACACGTCCACGACGACGTGATGGGCTTCCAGCGTCGGCAGGAGACGCGGATCGCCGACAGCCGCCGGGAAAGTCGTGCGGAAGCGACGGTATTGAGTTGGCGCGGGTGGTGTTGTGGGCGCGGCGGTATCAGCCTGGGAAGATAACGACTTTTCGCCGGGGTTCGGCCGGGCGGGAGACGCCGCCGGCCCGGCCGCATTCGATTCGGCTTGCCGTTCGGGCTCGGGCCAAAGTTCGGGCTTGACGAAAGTTCCGGTGATCGTGTCGGCGACGATGTGGACCGTCGCAACGTCGCCGAGGCGCACCTGATCCAGAAAGGTCGAGTAGGGAATTTTGGCTACTTCGGGTGGCTGTTGCGGCCATAAGCTGAACAGGCTCCAGACCAGCAGAAACGTGGAAACCATCCACCAGAGCCACAAGCTCGAGGAAAACTTTGACTTTTCCCGGGGGTTTCCGCCGGGTGGTTCGGCCGACCGCTGCGCCATGTCAAATTTCCGTGGCCGTCGACAAATTTGCCCCGTGACGGACGGCTCCAGGCATTGTGTGGCGGGACTTCGGGCAGTGTCAAAGCGCTGATTGGAATCAGCGCCGCGCGGAAGTCCCCGGGAAGCACGGTCAAAACGGCAAGGCGTAAACGATGGCGGCGGCCAGCAGGCCGGTTGCCGTGACCAGCAATCCGACCGCGATCAAGACCTTGGCCGGGAGCGCCTTCGTCATCATCGCGAGCGAGGGCAAACTTACGGTCGGAAGCGTGACCAGGAGCGCCGCGGCAGGCGCGATCCCCAGTCCGGCAGCCATCATGGTCTGCACGATCGGAATCTCGGCGGCAGTGGGAATGGCGAAGAGCGTGCCCGCGGCCGCCAGGGCCACCGTCCACCAAACGCCGCTAATCACAGCGTGGCCCTCGACCGGAAGCGGAAAGAGCCAGGCGCGCGCCACGCCCAGAAGAAAAATCAGCGCCACGTATTCCGGAACGAGCGAAATCGCCAGTCGCCAGAGTTCCACGGACCATCGGCGCCATGGAGATTGTGCGAAGCCCCCGGCGCCCGCGGCCGAAGCGTCGATCGCGGCTGGAGCGGACGCGGAGATACGATCGAGATCCGTCGCGCCAGCAAGCAGATAGCTCCCGCCAAAGACCAGCAGCACTCCCAACGTCAATCGCAGGGCCAGCCACTTCCAACCGAGCACGAAGCCGATCAGAATCAGCGTCGCCGGATTAAGCGCCGGATTTCCGAGCCAGTACGCGAGCGTCGCCCGCGCCGACGCCCCGGCCTGCCTGAGTCCCACCGCCACGGGCGCCGCGCAGCACGTGCACATCATCGATGGCACGGCGATCAAGCCCGCCGCGCCGACGCCGCGATAGCCCGCGCCGCCAAACAAAGTTCTGACCCACCGGCCGGGTATGAGCGCCTGCACGCCGGTTCCCAGAAGCAAACCCAGCAGCAGCGCCTTCCAGATCTCGCGGCCGTATGCCCATGCGTAGGTCCATGCCGCTCGCCATGACGCCGCGTCCGGATATCCTCCGGCGGCCAGGATTGACCCGCCCATGTGACCGCCAGCGGCGATCAGCCTGAGCCGATGCCACGATGGCGCCCATTTCACATACTGGAGTCCCGCCGCGGCAAGCAGCGCGAACGCGGCGATCGCGGCGTTCGAAAGCCCCGGCAATCGCCGGTCGGCCCTTACGAAGGTTTCGTTATTCTGATTCATATGCGCATCGTTCGGGACGCGCCCTCGGCCCGGCGAGATACCTGGTAGCGATCCTTTATCCGCATACGATAAGCGCGTCTATCTCTTCCCCGGCCATTGCCAGGGTCCGGTCATTTTTGCGATCGTCTCCGAGGTCGCGATTTTCGCCCCGACGGATCGTGACGATCTGAACTTGCAGGCCCGCCGAACTCTCTTTGACCAGCGTGGCGCCTGGAGGATGAAATGATTGTTCCAGCTCGTAAAACATACAAGGTCGTAACCGAAAAGAACGTGCCTATGAAGACGCGGGACGGGGTCACGCTGTTCGCGGACGTGATCCGCCCGGACGAGCCGGGACGATTTCCGGTTCTGCTGAGCCGGACTCCCTACAACAAGAAGGGCACCGACGATCCCAACGGCCCCAATTTCCTGTTCGCGCGTTATGGATATGTATCGATCGTGCAGGACTGTCGCGGCCGCTTTCAGTCCGAAGGCGAATACGAGACGATTTTCCAGGAGATTGAGGACGGCTACGACGCCGTGGAGTGGGCGGCAAGGCTGCCGTGGTCCAATGGCCGTGTGGGCACGACCGGCCAATCCTACCTCGGACTGACGCAGTATATGATCGCCTGTAACGATCCGATGCCGCCGTCATTGCAGGTGATGGCTCCGGTATCCGCATCGTCGAATTACCACGCGAGCTGGATTTATCATACCGGCGGCGCGTCGATGTGGGGGTGGATCGTTCCGTATGCGATATTCAAAGGCCTGAATACGCTAAAGCGTCTGAAGCGTAATGACTTGTTCGAGAAGGTCAAGGAATATGTCGAAGGAGGGGAGTTTCCTCTTATTCGACAGACTCGTTTCGGTCTGAATGCGTTCACGCCGCTGACCGATAAATGGTATCGCCACCTGCCGATCAAGGATTGGGGCGACTTGCTCAAGGAGACCGCTCCGTATTTTGCCGATCATATTGCGCATGCGGAGGATGGCGAATACTGGTATCGCGCCAACGTGAACCGGCATGCGTCGAGCGTCAGTGTGCCGATGCTCCACGTTTCATCGTGGTACGACATCTTTGGCGAAGGAGCCCTTAATGCCTATCAGAGCATAAAGGCGAAGAGCC
>JAJXYM010000184.1 GCA_021780585.1 Deltaproteobacteria bacterium | reverse complement strand
CGCAGGTTCCGGCGATCATCATGAACGGCGTGGATTGGTACAAGCGCCGGGGCATGCCCAACAGTTTCGGCAATACGCTGTTCGGGATCAGCGGACACGTCAAGCGTCCGGGGATCTATGAATTGCCGCTCGGCGTGAAGATGCGCGACCTCATCTATACGTACGGCGGCGGACTCGAAGAGGGCCGCACGATCAAGGCGGTGATACCGGGCGGCATCTCGATGCCGGTGTTGCGCGGCGATCAAATTGACGTGGCGGTCGATCACGAATCGCTCAAAACCGTCAATTCGCTGCTCGGCACCGCCGGCGCGATCGTGCTCGACGATCGTTCGTGCATGGTGCGCGCCGCGCTGGTGATCGCGCGTTTCTTCGAGCACGAGTCGTGCGGCCAATGCACGCAGTGCCGCGAGGGCACGGGCTGGACCTATCGCACGCTCAAGCGGCTCGAGGCCGGCGAGGGGCGTCCGGAGGATCTCGAGACGCTCGCCGACACCTTCAATTTCATGGACGGCAAATGTATCTGCGCGCTGGCCGACGGCGCCTCATGGGCGGCGCGCGCCTTCCTCAAGCAGTTCCGCGCCGATTACGAGGCCCATGTGACGGCCGGCAAGTGCCCGTTCCCGGAGAGTTTCGCGGTATGAGCAAGCCCGTCACTCGCAACACGGTGGTCGCACTGCTGGGCACCCCCGATCGCACGGTCGGCAGCCTCAACAGCCCGATCGAACTTGAGGAACACGGCGTCCATTTCAATGAGAAATGGATTTACGAGCATCTGGTGGACGACCCGGCGGGCGTGCCGACGCGCGCGGTGTATTGGCATCGCTACGACTTGACCGGCACGATGACGCGCGGCGGCGCGGGCGAGGAATGGCGACACGATACGAAGCTTGCCGAGGCCGTCGCCGCGGCCGATTCACGGCTTGGGGCGGTCGCCGATCGGCATCAGGCGACCAAGCCGGCGGCCGACTACCGTCCGGTGTCGGAAGTGGCGAATCCCACCGATTTGGGCGGCTATATCATGGGCCAGAAGCCCTGAACCGCCGCCGCCGCGCTCAGGCGCGGAACGCCGAACGCAGAGCGGCGGCGCTGTCGTCGATCGCCTGACGCGCTTTATCGAGCACGGCGGCCATCCCGAAAAACCCGTGCGTCACGCCGTCGTAACGGCGCAGTACGGTCGCAACGCCCGCCTCTTTCAGGCGCGCGGCGTAAGCTTCGCCCTCGTCGCGCAGCGGGTCGTATTCGGCGGTTATCACCATCGCGGGCGGCAGGCCGGCCAGCGAGGCCGCGCGGGCCGGACAGGCGTAGGGATTCGCGGCGTCGGCGGGGGCGGCCAGGTAATGGCCCCAGAACCATTCCATGTCCGCGCGCGACAACACATAGTAATTATCATTGGCGAATTGACTATGCGATGGAGTAGTCAATTCACGCTGGGTCGCGGGATAAACAAGTAATTGAAAGGCCAGGGACGGTCCGCCGCGATCGCGCGCCATCATCGCGACGGCGGTGGCGAGAGTGCCGCCGGCGCTGGTTCCTCCCACCGCGATCCGCGTGCGGTCCCATCCGCCGGCGGAAGCGTTATCAGCGGCCCATCGCGCGGCGGCGTAGCAGTCTTCCGGTCCGGCCGGAAACCTGTGTTCCGGGGCGAGGCGGTAATCGACCGAAATCACGACGCATCCGGCCGCGTTGGCGAGCCGCCGGCAGACGTCATCGACCATCGCGATACTGCCGACAACCCATCCGCCGCCGTGAAAATAGACCAGCGCTCCGAATGGTCCGGCGCCGGCGGGCGTATAGATGCGCACCGGAATTTCGCCGGCCGGCCCCGCGATGGCGCGGTCTTCGACGCGGGCGACGGCGACCGGGGCGCCACTTGGCGCCCGGCGCTCCATCAGCTCACGCGCGGCCGCCGGCGTCATCCGATGGAACGGCGCCGAGTTGGCGGCGGCCATCTGATCCAGAATGGTTTTCATCTGCGGGTCGAGCGGCATGACGGCGTCCTATAGGGGCGATTATCGCAATAATCAGGATGAATCAGGCGCGGCGGCGCGATCAAATATACAGTTCGGCGATCCGTTCCAGCTCGGCTTCGAAGTTATCGGGTCCGAGACGTTTCGCGATCAGCATCAGGACGAAGCGCGGCACGCCGAGGTCCTCGTATTGGCGCAATGCGGACCGCACCTCGGCGCGATCGCCGCGCAAGCCCTGGCGCATGATCGTCAGATCGAGCCGGTCGTAGCTCGTGCCGGCGCGGGCGCATTCGTCGCGCAATTTCGCCAATTCCGCCTTCATTTGTTCGGGCGAAAGCAGGATCGGGCACCATCCGTCGCCCCATCGCGCGACCCAGCGCAGGGCGTTTTTGTCCTTGCTGCCGATCAGCACGGGCGGGCCGCCGGCGCGCGCCGGTTTCGGATAGAGCCGGACCGGCGGGAATTTGACGTAGCGGCCGTCGAATGAGGCTTCCGGCTTGGTCCATAATTCCCGCATCGCGGCGATATATTCGCGAGTCTGGGTCCAGCGATGCGGATAGTCGGCGCCGAGCAGTTCCGATTCCTCCTTGAGCCATCCGGCGCCGATTCCGAACAGCACGCGCCCGTTCGAAAACGCGTCGAGCGTCGCGATTTCCTTGGCGGTCAGAATCGGATTGCGTTCTGGCACGAGGCATACGCCCGTTCCGACCATCAGGCGCGTGGTCGCCCCGGCCGCCATCGCCATCGCGACGAACGGGTCGCACATATGCGAATAATGGTCGGGTATTTCGCCTTTGCCGGGCGGGGTTTCGGGCAGCGGCGTGCTCGTATGCACCGGCATCACCGGATGGTCCGGGAGCCAGATTGATTCGAAGCCGAGCGCTTCGGCGCGGCGCGCGAAAACCGCCGGATCGACGCTGTGCTCGTTGAGCACGGCGAGCATTCCTATCTTCATGACGGGCCTCTCGTGGCCGGAGGGCGGCGTGGGAAGGCGCCGGTGGCGCCCGCCGCGCGCCGCTTGCGGACAGATCAGGATTTCTTCGGTTCGGTCACCTCGCGGAAGGCGCGGATCGCCTCGACCGCGGTGGGCACGCCGCTGTATTGGGAGATGTGGATGATCATCTCCTTAATCTCTTCCTGGGTGACGCCGATATTGAGCGCGCCGCGCATATGCAGCCGCAATTCCGGTCCGCGTCCGAGCGCCATCAGGGCGGTCATCGTGATCAGCGAGCGCAGTTTGGTGGGCAGGCCGGGCCGTCCCCAGATGCCGCCGAAGAGCTGATCGTTGAGGAACGCCGCGAAGCCCTCGTCGAATTGTTTAAGATACTCATTGCCCGCGACGGCGGCCTTTTCGCCGAATAGTTTGGTGCGAACCTCGAGTCCTTTTTTCGCCAGATCTTCCGCCATTTGACTAATCCTCTCCGCGTCTAACCGAGTAATCGAGTTGCTATTTCGGAGCGCCGGTTCCGCGCCTCAGGAGCGCACCTTGACGTTGGCGCGATCCTCCTGCACGGTCACCGCCGCGGTCGAATCCTTGTCGCCCAGGCCGTGCGCCAGGGCCGAGAGGAAATCCTGCTCGACCAGGCTCGCGATCGGCATCGGCACGTTGAATTCGCGGCCGACTTCGGTCGCCAGGCCGAGGTCCTTGCGCGCGAGCTTGAGCGCGAAGGTCACGCGATCGAAATTTCCCTTCATGATCATCTTGGGCAGCGCGCCCTTGAGGATCATCCCCTGGCCGTAGGCGCCGTCGGAGACCGCCTTGAGCAGCGCGTCGGCCGACACTCCCGCCTTCATCCCCATCGTGAAGGCCTCGACCAGCAATTGCGTCGAGCAGATCGCGACCATGTTATGGACCAGCTTGGCGACCGCGCCGGCGCCGATCGCGCCGACGTAGGCGACCTTGTCGCCGATCGCGTCGAGCACCGGCTTGATCCGCTCGTAGGTCTCCTTGTCGCCGCCGACCATTACGGCCAGCGTGGCGTGGCGCGCGCCGGGAATTCCGCCGCTGACGGGCGCGTCGAGCATCGCGATGCCCTTTTCGGCGAACACCCCGTGGATACGCCGGATCACGGTGGGCGAGTTGGTCGAAAGATCGGCGTAGACGGCGCCGCGTTCGATTCCGCTCAGGATGCCGTTGGGGCCGAGCGCGACCGCCTCGACCTCGCGCGGACCCGGCAGCGAAGTCAGCACCACTTCGCTGCGGGCGGCGACCGCGGCGGGCGAATCGGCCCATTGGGCGCCGGCCGCCAGATGCGGTTCGGCCATCTCGCGCCGGATATCGTTGACCACGGCGCTATGGCCCTTTTTGATGATGTTCAGGGCCATCGGTCCGCCCATATTGCCCAATCCGATGATTCCAACTCGCATGTTCGGCCTCCCGATTATCGGCCAGAGGTTGACGCTCGTGGCTTCGCGCGCTTCCACGCGCGGCGGCCGTGACGGTCCGGACGCGCCGCGCAAAGAAACGCTATCCGTCTGGAAATAACGTCCCTGTTAAAGCACCGAGGGCGCGCGCCCGCAAGGAAAATCGCGCGCCCCGGCGCGTGCGGCTCAATCGGGGCTGGTGACCTCGCGCAGGGCGCGAATCGCCTCGACCGCGGTCGGCACGCCGCCATACTGCGAGAGATGGATAATCAATTCCTTGATTTCCCCCGCCGTGATGCCCAGATTGAGCGCGCCGCGCATATGCGTGCGCAGCTCCGGTCTGCGGCCGAGCACCATCAGCGCGGCCATCGTGATCAATGAGCGGGACTTGATTGGCAATCCCGGCCGCGTCCAGATTTGCGCGAACAATTGATCGTTCAGGAAGTCGGCGAAGAACGGATCGAAGCTCTTGAAGTCCTCGTGCCGTTTGCGCGACGCCTCCTCGCCCCATAGTTGCGCGCGCAGCTTGATGCCCTTCTCGTGCAGATCGTCCGCCATGATTCCGATGCCTCCGTGAATTGCGGTCCGCCGCGATTCGGACGCGCCGGCCGATATCCGGTCCGCGCCGGCCGCTCTCGCATCCTAAAGCACCGCTGGAAAATAACTGCAAGGCCGCGCCGCCCGATCGCGGCGCACGGCGTCGCACGGCGTCAGCGTGAAACCGGCCGGACTAACCGCCTGGTCGGGAGGTTGACTTCCCCAACTTCGTATAGCAATCTTGAAAGCTGGAATTTGCGGCCTTATCCAGAGCGGCGGAGGGACTGGCCCGACGATGCCGCAGCAACCGGCCCCTTGGGGTGCTGGTGCTAAGTCCTGCGGGACCCCATAGAGACGGGGCCCTGGAAGATAAGGCGAGAGTATCACTACCCTCGTCTTATCGCCCGGCGAGGGTTTTTTATTGCAACCTTTGCCGGTGGGACGCGCGAGCCGAGGCCGCGAACGCGGGATTCGCAGCGTGGCGTCGAACTGCCATATCGAAGCGTCTCGGAACGCGCCAATTTTAATCGTCGGGGCCGGCGGACTGGGCGCGCCCGCGATTATCGCGCTCGCTCGCGCCGGGCGCGGACCACTGCTCATCGTCGATCCGGATCCGGTCGAGCTTTCGAACCTGCCGCGCCAGATCATTTACGGCGAGTCCGACCTGGGCGCGCCGAAAGCTCTGGCGGCGCCGCGCCGGCTCGCTTTGCTCGCGCCGGAACTCGCGGTCGAGGCGGCGGTCGATCGGCTCGACGAGCGCAACGCCACCCGCTATATCGCGCGCGCCGACTTCGTGATCGACGCGACCGACGATCCCGCCGCCAAATTCCTGATCAACGACGTTTGCGTCGCGCTGGGCCGTCCGTTCGTCTACGGCGGAGTGCTGGGCTTGAGCGGTCAGGCGATGACCGTGATGCCGGGCGAGAGCGCGTGCCTGCGTTGCCTGTTCGAGGAGCCGCCGGGTGGGGAGGACGCCGCCAGTTGTCGCGACGCCGGAATCGTCGGACCGGTCGCGGGCGCGATCGGCGCGCTGCAGGCGGCCGAAGCGATGCGGGTCGTCGCGGGCGGGCGTCCGGCGCTGGCCGGCAAAATCCTGACTTTGGACGGTTCGCGCACCGGGCGGATC
>JAJXYM010000393.1 GCA_021780585.1 Deltaproteobacteria bacterium | reverse complement strand
CGGCGGCGGCGCGCAACGCCGGCGCGCGGCTCGCGACCGGCGAATATCTCGCCTTCCTCGACGCCGACGACGAATGGCTGCCGGGCAAGCTCGCTGGCGCCGTCCCGCCGCTCGAAGCGCGCCCGGAAGTGGTGCTGGTCTTCAGCGACGCGCTTCCGGTCGGCGCCGCCGGCCATCCGGTCGCGGCGTCCTACGTCACGCCCGATTGCGCGCGGGCGCCGACGATGGCGGACCTGCTCGAACGCTGGTGGCCGATTATCCCGAGCACGGCGGTGATGCGGCGGGCGGCGTTCATCGCCGCGGGCGGCTTCGTCGAGGAGTTTCGATCGGCCGCCTACGAAGACCCGTTTTTGTTCATCGTGATCCGCGAGCAGGGAGAGTTCGCCTACGTGCCGGAGCGGCTGGTGCGCTATCGCTACGAATCGCCGGGCGTGCGGATGGAAAAATATTTGCGCTACCAGGACGTTTTTATCCGGCGACTGCGGGATCGTTACGGCGACGCGGCGCGCGGACTGATTGGCGCCACGCGCCGCGCGTGGGCGAGCGCCTTGGGTTACGAAGGGCTGGTCGCGCTGCGGGCGGGCGATCGGCGGCTGGCGCGGCGTCATTTTCTTCGCGCGCTCAGGGCGCGGCCGTTCGACCTCAAGATGATTCTCCGGCTCGCGCGCACCTTTATGCCGATCGCGATCGCGCGCGCGCTCAGCGGACGAACGGCCCGCGTCGCGACGGACCGGCCGCCGCTGGAGTCGGCGGCCGAACCGCGCGATTAAGCCCAGCCGATCGCGCCGGCGCCAATCATCCGTTCATCTGCTTGCACAGCCGCCGCCAGATCGCGTCGTCGAACGCGGCCTTGTAGGGAACGTAAAAGTTCACCCGATCGAGCAGTCCGTCGAAGCGTTCGCGCACCTTCTCGCCGATATTCTCGTAGGTGCCGGTGACCGCGTAGACCTCGAGCATCTCGTCCGTGATCAGCTTCGGCATCCCGGCCCAATCGCCCTTGGCCGCCAGTTCGTTGAGCTTCGGGGCCACGTCGCCCCAGCCGTGGGTATCGAGCACCACCTGATAGGTGCGGGTCGAGGCGTAGAAGGAAATCTGCTGGCGCACGCCGGCTTTGGCCCGTTCGAGTTCTTCGGCGTTGCGGCCGACGATCACGAACGGCGTGGTCGTGATCGTGAAGTCCTTGCGCGCGCGGCCGGACTTGACCAGCCCCTCCGTGAGATGCGGCACGAGATATTCGCGCAGATATTTGGCGGAGGTGAACGGATGGGCATGCAGGCCGTCGCACAATTCGCCCGCCATCCGCAGGATATGCGCGTTCACGCCGGCGACGTAAATCGGAATCTGGTAATTATGCGGCTTGGGCGCGAAAAACGGCGTCATCAGGGAAAGATTGAAATACTTGCCCGCGTAGGAGAGCTTCTTGCCGCCCTCCTGCCAACATTTGAAAATCGCCCGCAGCGCCTGCACGTAATCGCGCAGCTTCGCCACCGGCGGCTCCCATTTGACGCCGTAACGCCGCTCGATATGGCCCTTTACCTGCGTGCCCAGGCCAAGGATGAAGCGGCCTTTCGAGAGCGCGCTCAAATCCCACGCCGAATACGCCATCGCCATCGGACTGCGCGGAAAAGCGATCGCGACCGCCGGTCCGAGCTTGACGCGTTTGGTATGTTCGGCGGCGATCGCCAGCGGCAACAGGCCGTCGTTGCCCGCCTCCATCGACCAGATCGCGTCGAAGCCCTGGTCTTCGGCCTGGCGCGCGAATTCCGCGACCTCGCTCAGGTCGCGCGTAGTGAGGGTTGTATCGAGCTTCATCGCATCGGTCTCCGTTGGCTTCGATTGTTCGGAAATCGGTCGAATCCTAACAAATGCCCGCGCGCGCGGAAAAGCATTGCCTGATCGATCGGGCCGTGACGAGCGCCGGCGCGCCGGCGGGAGAACCGGCGATAAGCTGTACCGCCGGTCTCGCAACGCCGACGTTCGCTTATGAATACGTTCGCTTGGCGGAACCTTGATTCGTGACCAGCGGCGAACATCGCGACGCCGCGATCGCACCCAGCCCGAGCATCGCGGCGAACAACACGAAAGCGGCGGTGTAGCTTCTCTCGACGTCAAAGATCCATCCCGCGATCAACGGACCGGTCGCGGCCCCGACCGTCATCGATACGCCCGTGATACCGCCCACCGAGCCAAAGCGCTTGAGCCCCAGCGAGTCCGCAATCAGCATCGGAATCAGCGCCAGCGGCGCGCCGCTCATTACTCCGTAAATGAGCGCATAGGCGACCAGCGGCGCGGCTCCTCCGCGAGCGCCCAGCAGCAGAAACTGGCCGAGCGCCGCCAGCATGAGGCTGAGCGCAAGCGCGATTCTCCCGCTCAGGTAATCCGCGGCGTATCCGACCAGCGGTTTGCCCAGCGCCGCGAGGCCAAACGTCGCGCTCAGGACCTGGGCCGCTCGCTCCGGACGGTAACCAATCAATATCAGATAGGGAACGGTATGGACGGTGGCGCCGACGCTGGCGAAGGAATAGCAGAACTGGGCCACGGCTATCATCCAAAACGACCGCGCCCGCACGGCTTGACCAATATCGAGACCAGGCCGGACCAACGCCGCGTCCGCAACGCTCCGGTTCCCCTCACGGGAGGGCCGCGTTCTGACCGTGGCCAGGACAAGCGGCAGAGCGATCAGGAACATGGGCATCGCAAGGATAAGGAAGCCCATACGCCAACCCGCGGCGGCGATGGCGCGCGCGGCCACCAACGTCATCACCATGCCGCCGCACGACGCGCCAGCCATCGTCACGCCGAGCGCGGTTCCGCGCCGCTCGCCAAACCAGTTGGCGATCACGAACGCGCAGGGCAGCAGCGTCGCCGCGCAAATTCCCGCGCCGAGGACGATGAAAGCCGCGACCATGAGAGCGAAAGAGTGCGCCCGGCTGGCGAGCATCAATCCGACGCCGGCGAAAGCGACCCCGGCCGCCATGATTGCGCGCGCCTCAAACCGATCGAGTAGCCAACCAACCGCCGGCGCGGCCATCCCGGCCGTAAGCGCGAGGACGGTCTGAAGCGAGGACAGCCGCGTCCGGCTCCAGCCGAGTTCGCCCAGCATCGGGGCAAAGAAAACCCCGGCCGTGTCGTAGCCCGAGCCGAAAACGATGAACAGCGTGAGAAACAGGCTGGCGACGATTAGCCAGTCCCTGTACCCATCGCTCTTCACAGCCCGCGCACCGCCGCTTCGACCTTGCGCGTGAGCGCCACGTAGTCGTCGCCATGTAACTCAAGCGGCGCCCCGAACGCCACCTCGACCGCGCCCGGATGAATCCATTTGGAATGGCGCGGCAGCACCCGATCGACCCCGCGCAAACGCACCGGCACTACCGGCACGCGCATCCTTGCGCCGATCATTCCGATACCGGGTTGGAAGGATTCGACCTCGCCGCTGAGCGACCGTTCGCCTTCCGGAAAGATCAAAATCGACCAATCCTCGCTTACCAGGTCGCCGATATGACGGAGCGTGGCGCGTACCCCGACCTCTTCCTGAGAGAGCGGAAAAGCATTGAAAAGCAGCGTCGCGAGATAGAAGGCAAGACTGCTCATCAGCCGGCGGGCGAGCGAATGGCCCGCCGGATGGAAATGCGCGTCGAAAAATTCCCGCCACATCGCGGGCGCGACCGAGTGGCGCCAGCGCGCCGGCAAAGCCGCGAGAATCACCGGCGTATCGAGATGGCTCTGATGATTCGAGGCGAAAATGACCGGACCGTCCAGAGCGTTCAACCGGTCCAAGCCGGTAATCCGGATGCGGGCGCACAAATGCGTGAGCGGAAGAATGATCACGGACAAGGCGAGGCGCCGAATGAGGCGGGCGGGAACGCGCCGAGTCCACTCCACAAGCCCCGCATCCGCGGCCGGCGCGGTTGCCTGCGAGAGCCGCCCGACCAGGTCCCCTACCCGGTGCGCTCCTCTGAAGGCGGCTTCATCGATGGTGGTGTTGAAGCGCTCTTCGAGTTCAACCAAAAGTTCGACCTGTTCGAGCGAGGTCAGGCCAAGTTCTTCCAGCGTGGTGTCGGCGGTGATAGTTCGCGCCGGAGCGTACTGCCGCAGGACGGCCGCGATCTCGCTCGACGCGCTCGTGGTGACGGGCGCGGCGCCCCCATCGACCCAGCGCTGAATCGCCGCGCGCCGGAGCTTCCCGGCGCCTTCGGTCCGCGGTAAATCTCCCGTCGTCCAGACCGAGACGCCGCGGACCTTCTGATGCTCTTCGAGCATCGCGTTCGCGCGGCGCACGATCTCTTCCTTGTCGATGCCCGGCTCCAGGACCAGCACGGCATGAACTCGTTCGCGGCCGACCACCGCCGAATCGCGGACCCCGGGAATCCGGTTCAGCGCCAGCTCGACGTCCTCGGGGAACACCTTGAGGCCCTCGGGCGTGACGATCATCTCTTTCTTGCGTCCGCGCACGGTGAGGTAACCGTCCGCATCGACGGCGCCGATATCGCCGGTATGGAACCAGCCGTCTTCAAACGCGTCGGAGGCTGCGGCCGGCGCGCTGAAATAACCCGGGCTTACCACGTCCCCGCGCACCAGAATCTCACCGTCCGCCGCGATCCTGACGTCCACCCCGGCCAGCGGCTTGCCCACCGTTTGGGGCTTGAGATGGAACGGGTGATTGAAGCTGACCACCGGCGCTGTCTCCGTGAGTCCGTATCCCTGCACCACCAAAAAACCCAGTTGACGCCAGAACCGCTCGAGTCGGGCGTCCAGCGGCGCGCCGCCGACGACAAAACCGAAGAACTTCCCGCCGAACAGCCGATGGACCTTGCGGTAACGCCAGCGGCGAATCAGCCAGGGTGAATCATTCCGCGCGCGCGACGCGAGCTCGGGGAAGCGCCTGACGACGTACTGCCGCATCACCTCGAGCATTTTCGGCACCGCGACGAGAAAGGAAATTCGTCGGCCGTGAATCTGCCGGACCACTTCGTCCGCGGCGTAACTGCGCATGAAAACCACCACTCCGGGCAGCATCGGCGGGAAAAACGTGGCGAGCGCCTGGCCAAACATATGGCTCAGCGGCAGCAGGTTGAGAAAGCGGATCGGGAACAACGGGCGGACATAGCGGCGATACTTCCTGACTTCTTCCTCGAGCGGAGCGAGATCGGCGACGATATTGCGATGGGTGATGATCACGCCCTTGGGCGCCGCCGTCGAACCCGACGTAAAGACGATCTCCGCCACGTCGTCCGGACTGATTGGCTCGGCTGGAATGACGCACTCCCGCGCCGAAAGGCTGATATCGGCGAGCCGCCAAACTGGAGTTCCATCACCCAGTGCGGCAGCCTTGACCTCCTCGCCGACCAGAATCGCGCGGGCGCCAACCACCCGCTGGATATTCCGCAGCACCTCCGCCGAAGCGCGGTAATCCACCGGCGTCACGACGACGCCACGCAAGAGGCAGCCCCAGAAGGCCACCAGCCATTCCGGACGGTTTTCCGACCAGAACAGGATTTTCTCGCCCTTGACGATCGCTTCGTCGCGCAGCCGCGCGGCGAAAACCCGCGCCGCGGCCCCAATCCGGCGATAGGAGTGGCTCCAGCGCCGATAGCCGTTGTCGTACAGGACGAACTCGGCGGTGGAATCCGCAAAAGCGTTGAAGAAATCAACCAGCGTTCGATCGGCGGGATTCGCGATCGTCAAGTGCGCTCTCCGGGTTCGGACCCGCCAAATCGTCCGCGAGCCGACGCGCCGCTCCAATCTCAGCGAAACCTGCTTCGGTCAGGGCGGCTTGATTTTTCTATCAAATTCGCGGTCCATGCGAAAAATGGAAATCGGTGATAACGCCGTCAACGCCGATTTCGAGCAGCGCACGCATCTCGGCCGGATCGTTGACAGTCCAGACGTGGACTTCGAGGCCGGCGCGATGGGCCGCGGCGACGCTCTCCGCCGTCACCAGCTTCCATCCGTGATGCTCGGGCGGAATTTGCAGCGCCGCGCCGCGCGGCTGATATGGCGCGGCG
>JAJXYM010000114.1 GCA_021780585.1 Deltaproteobacteria bacterium | reverse complement strand
GCGCCGGAGTGGCGCGTGCGCAGACCGTCGCCGGTTCCATCAGCGCGGTCAGCGGCGGCGTCACCATCGTGCGTGCGGGCGGCTCCAGCGCCGCCACTTATGGCGAGAAGGTCAATGTCGGGGATCGATTGATCACCGCGGCCAATGGCAACGTCACGATTACGTTGACCGATGGCAGTCAGATGGAGTTGGCGGAATCGAGCACGCTAACGCTCGACGAAAACACGCTGACGCCGGGCGGTCAGCGCCAGAGCACGCGCGTGACCTTGATCGACGGTCTGCTCCATTCGCTGGTGCGGGTGACGCCGGGCACGCCGCCGAACTACGAAGTGCATACGCCGAACGCGGTCGCATCGGCCCGCGGAACCTCGTACGACGTTGACCACGCCACCGGAGTGCAGGACAAGAATTATCCGAATTGCACTGAATTTTCGCATGTTGCGGTGTTCGAGGGCACGGTTGAGGTCTCGAATCCGACCAATCCTTCGGCGCCGCCGGTGCAAGTCAAATCGGGGCAGAAGGTGACGATCCCGTGCGGCGGGGCTCCTCTGTTCGGCGCGGCCGGCATGAGCGCCGCCACGATGGGCGCGATCGGCGCTCTGGGCGCGCTCGGCGCGGGCGGAGTCGCGGTCGGAGTGATCGGCGCAACCGGCGGCTTTGGCGGCGGCTCCAACCCGCCGCCCCCCCCACCGCGGCATCCGTTTACCCAGTACGATTAGCGCGGCAGCCCCGGAATCTCCGGGGCCGCGCGCTGACCCAAACACCACCGATGCGCTAGACTGACAGGCGCGACCATGGCCGAGTCCGCGCGCAAACACTTCTGGAAAAGCCCGCTTACCACGGTTGTGATCGGGCTGGTGGTGGTCGCCTCGCTGGCGACGCTTAATCGCAAGCACGGACTCGAAGCGCTCGAACTCAGCGCCTCCGATCGCATTATCTATCAGCATCTGGCGTTGCCTGCGCCGACCGGCGCCGTGGCGATCGCGCGAATCGACGACGCGAGTATCGCGGCGCTGGGACGCTGGCCGTGGGGCCGCGATATCGAGGCGCGGCTGGTCGCGGCGCTCAAGGATTATCGGGCGGCGGTGGTCGGCTTCGACGTGCTGATGACGGAGCGTGATTCGGCGGACGTCGAGCGCGAGCAAATCGGCGCGCGCCTGACCGCCGCGGGGGTCGCGGCGCCGGCCGTGCGGACCCTGCTGGCGCATAGCGACGACGCCGAATTCGCACAGGCGATCGCGGCGCAGGGGGCGACCTATCTCGGCTATACCTTCAGCGCCGTGTCCGATCCGCGGCAGCCGGGCGGAACGCGTCCGATAGTCGCGGACACTGCGGGATTTCGCACGTCCTTCGCCGATCCGCCGCCGCTATTCTACAACTTGGTGCGCAAGACGCCGGGCGCAATCGACGCGGCGATGACGGCGGCGGGATATCTGCCGCCGATCGAGGTGCTGAACCACGCCGCGCGCGGCAGCGGCTATGTCTACGTCGATCACGATTCCGACGGCGCGGTGCGTTCGATTCCCGCGGTCTTCCGCTTCCACGGCCGCTATTGCGCGCCGCTGTTCCTGGCGCTGGCCGACGCCTACGCCGGAAATCCGCCGCTGGGCCTGCGGATGAGCCCCGACGGCGTCGCCGGCGTGAGCATCGGCGCGGTCGCGATTCCGGTGGACGAGATCGGCCGCATGATGATCCATTTTCGCGGTCCGGCCGGAACTATTCCGTCATATTCGATCGCCGACATTATCGCGCATCGGCTGCCCCCCGACGCGCTCAAGGACAGAGTCGTGATCGTCGGCCTGACCGGACGCGCGCTGGGCGACCGGATGGTCACGCCGGAGGGCGGCGATTTTCCGGGCGTCGAAGTGCAGGCGAGCGCGCTCGATAACGTGCTGAGCGGCGGCTTTCTGGTCAGCACCGGACGCTTGTGGTTCGCCGAGGAATGGGCGGGCCTCGTGATCGGCGTCGCGATCAGCGTCGCCGCCGCGTATCTGACGGCGATTTCGAGCGCGGCGGTGGGCGTCGCGCTCGGGCTGGGCTATCTGGCCTGGGCGATCCATCTGCTGCGCGCGCGCGGCGAAGTTCTGGGGGTGGTGTTTCCATTGCTCGCGCTGGCCGTCACCTACATCTTCGTGATCAGTTGGCGATACGCGGTCGAAGGCCGGGAGAAATGGTTTATCCGCCACGCCTTCGAGCACTATCTGAGTCCGGAAGTGATCGCCTCGCTGGTGGATAATCCGGAGGGGCTGAAGCTCGGCGGCGAACGGCGCCATCTCGCGATCTTGTTTTCGGATATCGTCAATTTCACCTCGCGCGCCGAACGCACCGAACCGGAACCGCTGGTGGCGCTGCTCAACGTCTATATGACGGTGATGACCAACCTGATCCTGGAGTCCGGCGGCACCGTGGACAAGCTGATGGGCGACGGGATCATGGCGTTCTGGGGCGCGCCGGCCGCGATCGAGAATCCGGCGCGCGCGGCGCTCGGATGCGCGGTGCGGATGATCGAGGAGTTGAAGCGGCTGGCCGCCTCCGACGCGCGTTTCGCCGACATGCGCATCGGCATCGGCGTCTGTATCGGCGACGCGGTGGTCGGCAATTTCGGCGGCGAGCGCAGCTTCGATTATTCGGCGATCGGCGACACCGTCAATCTGGCCTCCCGCCTGGAGGGCCTGACGCGTCAGTTCAAGGTCGATATCCTTGTGAACCAGCAGGCTTTCCGCGAGGCTGGCGACGGTTTCGTCGGCCGCGAGATCGGGCTGGTCAAGGTCAAGGGCAAGGACCAGTTGGTGCCGGTGGTCGAGATCGCGGGACGGGCGGGCGACGGGGTCAATCCAGCCTACTACGAACGCTTCTCGCGCGCGCTTGAAAGTCTGCGCACCGGGGCCTCGCCGGAGGGGGAATTGCGCGCGATGCTTGCCGATCGGCCCGACGACCGGGTGATCGCGATGTGTCTGGAGCGGCTCGGCGCGGCGGATGGGCGCCATCCGCGCGAGATGGTCTTCGAATTCGACACCAAATAAGGCCGCGCTTGACGCGGCGCTAGCCGATAATCACGCGCTCGGTGGTGATAATGAAGGCGAGCCGCGTGGCGTCGATGAAGTTGGGTTCGTCGGCGCGGGTCGCCGCGTATTCCGCCGTGCGCGCCGACGCGCGCATCGCGTCGGTGCTGTCGAACCAGGTTTCCGCCACGCCGTCGTAGATCGGAATGCGGCCGTCGCGATAAGCGGAGGGCCTGACGTGGCATTGCACGTAGCGGCGCAGTTGCGGAATTTTGGCCGCCAGCGGGCCGTGAATTTCGCTCCAGTAGCGATGGAACGCGGCGGGGTCCATGCCGGGCTTGCGCGTCACCACCTCGACGATTTTTTTCATCGCGGGGTCGGGCGCGCCGTTCTTTTGCACGACTTCGTCGGTGACGATCGTCGCGAAGCGGCTCATGTCGAGAAAGTTGTCGTCGTCGGCGAGCGCGGCGGCCGCTGCCGGTGACCCGGCCGCGCGATGCATCGCGGCGGGATCGTCGTACCAGATTTCCGCGATTCCGTCGCACAACGGTTCGCCCTTGGCGTAGCCCGCGGCGATCGTTTGCGACTGCACGTAGCGGCGGATTTCGGGCACACGCCGCACGGCGTCCGCATGGATCGTGCGCCAGTATTCGGTGAACGCGTCGAGGGCCATACCGGGCTTGCGCCGCACGAACGAAATCACGTTGATCATCGCCGTTCCTCCATTATCGTGGCCGATTATCTTCCGCGCACTGGGCGCCGGCCATCCGTCATGCGCGGGCTTGACCCGCGAATCCACAGCGCCCGACAAGAAGAGGGATGCCCGGATCAAGTCCGGGCAAGACAGAGGGATGGGCATTCGCGGGCGCCGATGGTCCGTCATTCGCGCGCGCCGCGCGACAACCGCGGGTACGCGCCGTGCTTCCGGTCGGGATTCTGAAGCTCCCGCGCGCGATACGCAAACGCAAACGGCGGCCGGAAGAATCGCGATTGCGGGCGGCGCGGGCGCGGGTCAATGCGGCAGGGTCAGATTGAACACCGCGCGCATCTTGGCGAGCAGCCAGTTGGCGCGCGTGTGGACGCCGTCGCCCTGGGGCGCGGCGGCGAGCAATTCGCGCCGCT
Source organism: Deltaproteobacteria bacterium (assembly GCA_021780585.1). GTDB lineage: Bacteria > Desulfobacterota > Binatia > Binatales > Binataceae > JADMIL01. The sequence continues at coordinate 1,900 of JAJXYM010000114.1, read as the reverse complement.
CGGTCATGCGCAGGGCGATCACCTCGCCCATCTGGGCGGCGGTCTGGGGATGGTTCTTGAAGAGCTCGGCAAAAGCTTCGCGGTCGAGTTCGATCAGTTCGGCGTCGGTGCGGGCGCGCACGGTGGCGTTGCGCTTCTCGCCGGTCATCAGCGCCATCTCGCCGAAAAAAGCGGGCCGCGCGAGGTCGCGGATATGCACGGGTGAGCCGTCGGGAGCGGCGGCGAGGACCTCGACCGTTCCCGAGCGGATGATAAACAGGGAATCGCCGTCCTCGCCCTCACGGACGATCGCTTCACCGGCGCCGAATTTCTGCACGTTGACGCCGGGCGTGAGCAGGCGCAGGTCTTCGTCGCGCAGGGCGCTCAGGAAATCGACCTGACGCAGTTCGTTCATCAGCTCGCGTTCGAAGGTTTCGACCCCGGCGCCGGCGGCGCGGCCGGCGCCGCGCGTCAGGACCATCTGCGGATAAGGGATCTCGACACCCTTGCGGCGCAGCACATACCAGAGCGCGGTCGCGACCGCGTCGTGGATGCGATCGACCTCGGCGTAATCCGCGATCCAGTAGCGCACGCGATAGCGGATCGCGGAGTCGGCGTACTCCCACGTGAAGACTTCCGGCTGGGGGGTCTGCTGCACGCCGGGGACGTTGCGCAGCGCGTCGCAGATCACCGCGCGGACATAGTTGGGCGGCGCCGCGTAACTCAGGCCGACGATAAAGTCATTGCCCGTGACACCCATCGAGTAGTTGACCAGCGCGTCCTTAGCCAGCAGCGAATTCGGAATTTCGAGCTTTTCGTTGCTGCGCGTGAGCAGGGCCGTCGAACGCCATCCGATACCCTGGACGCGGCCGACGAAATCGCCCGAGCGCACCCAATCGCCCGGCTCGAACGGTTTGCTCAATTGCAACGTCAGACCGCTGAAGATATTGCCGAGGCTTTCCTGCAGCGCGAAGCCAATCACGGCGGCGACGATCGCGGTCGAAGCGAGCAACGGGGCCAGATCGAAATGGAAGTCCTGGCGCAACACCAGCATCAGGATCACGCCCCACAGCGTGATCATCAGCAGGTCCTTGAAGATGGTCGAAAAATGGGCGCGGGCGCGATGGGCCGCGTGGTCGGCGAAGGCGAGCAGCAGATGGACGCAGCCCCAGCTCGCCAGCACCACGCCGAGACCGCCCGCCCATGGCGCCCATCCCATTTCGGTCGCGATTGCGGGCGTGGCGATCAGATCGAAACCAAAGCCCGCCGCGCACATCAGCAGGCCGGTGATCGGGAAGGATTCGCGCCGGCCTCGAATCACGACCGTGGCGAGCGCGAGCAGCACGATCATAATCGCGTCGAAAATGACGCGCGTGTCGGGTCCGAGCAGCGCGAATCCCAGGATCGTTTGCAGCGGCGTCGGATGCATCGGCGGAGCGGGCCGTTCGCGGCGTCCGAAGCGCCGGTCCGCGCGCGGCGGACGATGCGTGCGCGGCCGGATGGATCGGGCGCCCGACGCGGGCCGGGCGCATCGGATACTACTGTGACGCGCGCCGCTATGGTAGATGGGCGCGGCGGCGCGCAGCGACGATCGCGCCGATGCGGACGTTACCGCGGACGCGCGGCGGCGATGCGGCGAAGCGCCGGATCGAGCTGTTCGACCAGCGCCCGCCGCTGGCTGACCCGCGCCTCCTCTGCCTCGCTCAATTCGCCGAGAAAACGTCCGCGCTCGGGCAGAAACAGCACCGCGCGATAGGGAAAGCCGGGGCGCATCACCGGATGGCGGCGTTCGGCGATTACGCCTTCGAGGGCGGCTTCGGCGAGCCGCTCCACGGCCGCGCCGGCGTCCGCGTAAACGATCGCGGCGGCGGCGCGCAGGCGGGCCGCGCGGCGCGCCGGCTCAACTCCGCGCATCCGCCGG
>JAJXYM010000154.1 GCA_021780585.1 Deltaproteobacteria bacterium | reverse complement strand
TGGCCGCCGTGTCCGCGCGACTCCAGTTGAGCGTCGCGAGGCGCGCGCCGACGGCGGGGTCCGCCGCGCGCAGCGTGCGCGCCAGCGCCGCGAAGAAGATCGGCTCCGCTGTCGCGCTTTTGAGCATCAGTCCGCATCCGGAGAGCATCGCCGCCGCGACTTCATGCATGCCCGCGCCGGGGACGTTGCCCGGCATGATCATCCCGATCAGCGCGCCGGCGGGCCGCGCCGCGCGCGCGAATTGGTCCAGAGCCGCGCGTGTAAACGGTTGCAGCAGCGCGTCGAGCGATTCGTCGAGCAACGCGGCGCTCCAGCCCCAAGCCGCGCCGATCGCCGCGATCGCCGCGCGCCGCGGCGCCCAGCCGCGATCGCGCCACGCGGCGCAGGTTTCGGCCAGTACGGCGGCAATTCGCCCGGGCGCGATCGGGCGGCGCAGCGCCGCGCGGATTTCGCCCGCCGCCGCGGCGATTTGTCGCGGGTCAACGGTTGCGACGCCGGCCAGCGCCGCGCGCGCGCCGTGAAGCGGAACGGCGTTCATCGCGGTCCCGCCGCCACGCGGCGCAATTCCCGATCGGCAAACTCGTCGATCGCCAACGCGCATCCACGCGCGCCGCCCGCCGCCGCGCGTCCGAGGATCGCCACGGCGCCGTCGCGCGTCACGCCGAAATCCTCGGTCATCAACGCGGAGATCGATCCGACGTTGGCCAGATCGAAAAACGCGAGCATCCCGACCGCGCCCGCTGGCGCCGGACGCATCGTCAGCGGATCGATCGCGACCGGTCCGAGCCACGGCGGCGCGAGCTTCATCCGCGCGCCCGCCGCGCCCGCCGTGTGCGCGCAGTTGAACGGCGTCGCGTCATAGAGCTGCGAGCACATCTCGGTCATGCCGTATTCGTTGATCACCAGCGCCGGCTCGAGGCCGAGCAACTCGCCCGCATAGGCGACGACCGCGCCGGCGCTGAGCGGGATCGTCTGCCCCTTGGCGCCGCCGGTATCCATCAGCCGCGACCCGTTCGCCAGCCGGATTTTCTCGCCGCGCTCGCGCAGGCGCGCGAATAACGCGGCGCACGACGCCGTCGTGCCGAGGATACATACCGGCGCGCCGCGGCCGGCCATCGCGCCGAGGAATTGCGCCGCGCCACCGACATCGACTCCCGCGCGCGTCGCCGCACACATCGCCTCGCCCGCGCCAAACTCCTCGATACACCAGCCAATCATCCGCGACAGCGACGATTCCGGCATCAGTTCGGCGGTCGGATGCATCGCCAGCATCGCCATCCGCACGCCGTCCGGGAAGATCATGCGCCGCAGATGAGCGATAGCGGACGCCCGGTAGATTTCGGGGCGGGGCACGCGATGGCGTCCGCGCTCGTCGAAACCTTTGGTCGTGCCGCTCGTTATGAAGGTAAGGCCGGCCGCCGCCGTTTGCTCGGCATTGATGATCTCGGCGTATTTGAAGGCGACCGTGCTTGCGTAAGGAACGTCGGCGAGCGTCCGCACCGTCGTCGGCGAAGCGCCGCGCCCGTCGCAATATGAACGATAGGCCGCGACCTGGGCGTACTGATAGCGAAACACCTCGAGGGCGAGCGGCTCGAACCGCTCCGCTCGCGGCGTTTGGATAAATTCGAGGACTCGCTGGTATATCGACATCGCCGACCGAAGCGCGCGCCCATCCTATCGCCGGCCCGGCCGAAGTTCGTCCCGAGCCAGCCGCGGCCATCCACCACGATTAGCGACGCTTGCGCACTCATATTTAACCATATTCGTTATTCTGATACATAAGTTGATTGTTAACGATGCCGCCTCGGAGGGGCGCATCAGATGAAACAGTTCATTGCGGGGGTGGTCGCGGGCGCGCTCGCGACCTGCGGGGCGGGGCTGGCGGCGACGGTTGTGGACCATAACGGAGCCTTCTGGAATCAACTCAGCGCTCCGGTCAAGGTCGGTTATATGGACGGCTACGGGGACGCGATGCGGGTCAGCATCGGCAAACTCGACAGTCTGAAAATCGCCGCCGAACTCTTCCATTGGAAGGGCGCCAACAAAATCCTTGGCCAGATCGCGCGCGAACTTTCCACCGGCGCCCTGACGCCCGACGCCGCGGTCCAGCAACTCGACGCGTTCTATTCCAATCCCAAGTATGGCGAGCTGGATCTGGGGCAGGCGCTCGAATTTCTCGCCGTCCGCAATCCGGCTCCGGCAAGCTCCAATGCCGACGCCGCGGCGCCAAATTCCGCCAATCCCCCCGCGGACGGCCCGCCGAATCCCGCAGCCGCCCATTGACCGGGTTCGAGCCACAGCCGCGCCGCTCCGGATAAGGCGGATTTGACAGTTCCGCCGCCCGCGACCTACCGTGCTCTCGCGGGGGGCGGCGCGCTTGAGTTTGCGCCGCGTCCGATTAAACCAGGGAAGATTGCCGCGATGCCAACCGCTGCCAACGCGCGCCTGCGCGAGCTTTTGTCGGGTCCCGAGATGCTCGTGGCGCCGTTCGTTTATGACGGCCTGCAGGCGAAAATCGCCGAACAAACCGGCTTTAGCGCCGTTTATATGACCGGCTTCGGCACCGCCGCCGCGCGCGGCCTGCCCGACCTCGGCCTGCTCACGATGTCCGACATGGTCGCGAACGTGCGCGCGATCGCGCACGCCGTCAATGTGCCGCTAATCTGCGACGCCGATACCGGCTACGGCAATCCCGTCAACGTCTGGCGGACGGTGCGCGAGTACGAAGAAGCGGGAGCCGCCGCGCTCCATATAGAGGATCAGGTCTGGCCCAAGCGATGCGGCTTTCTGGCCGGCAAGCAGGTCATCCCGGTGGAGCAGATGATCCCCAAAGTCCGCGCCGCCTGCGACGCCCGCCGCGACCCCAACTTCGTCATCATCGCGCGGACCGACGCGCTCGCGGTCAACGGATGGGACGACGTGGCGCGGCGCGCCCGCGCCTATCGCGCGGCTGGCGCCGACCTCATCTTCGTCGACGGCATCCGCACCGTGGAGGACATCAAGCGCTACGTTGCCGAGCTGGGCGATCTGCCGCTGCTCTACAACGGCGGACTACTGCCGGTTGCCGAATTGGCCCGCTTCGGCTTCAAACTGACGATCCATACCGGCACCCTGATGGCCGCGTTCGTGCGCTTTCGCGACGCGATGCGCGAACTAAAGGAGACCGGATCGCTCGATCTGCCGATCACCGGCCGTCTCTTCGCCGAACTGATCGATCTGCTGGGCGTGCCGGCCTACGAGGCGCTGGCAAAAAAATATTCTGACTGAGCGCGGCGCTGCGCGATGGATACCACGGTCGAACTTAAATTTTACTTCGCCTACACCAGCCCGTTCACCTATCTGGCGTACGCGCCGGCGCGCGCGCTCGAACGGAGCCATCGGGTGCGCCTGCGCTTCATTCCGCACGGCGTCAATATCCGCAAGGTATATGGCGATATGACCGACCGCGCCCATCGCGATCAACTCAAGGTCCGCTATCTCTATCTCGACGCGCGCCGCTTCGCCGCCGAGCGCGGCCTGACGATCCTGCCGCCGAAGAAAATCTATAGCGCGCGCTTCGCCTTTTATGGCGGGATGTGCGCCGAGGACCAGGGCTTGTTCCATCCCTACGCGGAGCGCGTCTTCGAGCGTTTCTGGAAGCGCGAACTCGAAGTCGAGGACCCGGCCGCGCTCACCGCGATTTTGCGCGAGACCGGCGCCGACCCCGCCCCGTTCGCACGCTACGTCGCCGACGAGGAGAGCGAAGCCAAGCCGCGGCTCAAGGCATGCTTCGCCGAAGCCGACCGCGACCACGTCTTCGGCGTGCCGACCTTCGTGATCGACGGCGAATTGTTCTGGGGCTACGATCGGATGGACTGGCTGGTGCGCAAGCTCGACGCGATGGCCCTTCGCCGCTGATCGCGCCCGCACCGTCCACTGCGGCGCTCGCGATTTCGGTGACACCATCCGCCCGTATCGCGACTCCGACAACCGCCGTCCCAAGCCCTTTATCCGCGCCAAAACCGCCAACCCGACATTCGAATCGCCTGGTCGCGTTGGCGCACGTATTGCCAACTCAGTCCACTGGTCGTATTCCTTCCCTGCCTGAAGATAACGTCGCTATACAAATAACGAAGGCGACAAATTGGCAGGAGACACGGAATTGAGCTTGACGATTACCAAGCGCGCGGGCGCCACCATCGCAATCGTCACATTATCTTGTTGGCTGGGCTTGATTTCGGGCGCGTTTGCGGCCCCACCGATCCGGCCGCGACGGTCGGCGCTGGCGGCGGATGACTGGTCGGTGAAAGCGTCGCCCAACCTGAGCGTCAAGCCGCCGTCCGCAAAGCTGGTCGACGGCTTTCTTCGCGCATATGTGCATAGCTATTCCGACCTTTACAGCAGCGCAGAGCTCTGTTCATTCTATTTTGCGGACCTCCGGCACGATGGTATTCTCTCCTTGGTGGCGGGGACTGGCGTAACCGACCGGCCATCGTGCAGAGACGTATACATTATTGATAAGACGTCGTCGGGGTTTAAAATATACATGAATTCCGGAGCGATCGGGGCCTCGAGCGACGTAGCGGACAGTATCGAGGATTTGCACCGGGATGGTAAATTGGAGTTTATCTTATACAATTCGCTGGGATCTCTGGGAAATGAATGCATCGCCACGTGGCCGGTAATCTACGCGTGGACGGGAGATAATTATGCGAACGTCAGCGAGCGGTTCCGAGAGTTTTATCGCCGGAGAATGGACTTGCTCAACAAGCGAATTGCGGCTGTCCATCCGGTCCGCGTTCGCGGCGTAAGTTTATATGAGCCTCCGGAGAAAGGGCGATTATGTCGGACTTGACGACACGCCGATGCGATTGCTACGCTTCCGCATGCGGCTGAATGCCGCGATGCGGGGGTGCGTCTCATGGATCATGTGCTGCCTTGGTTGCGGGCAGTTCTTAAACACTGGAAACGCGAAGTGCTAGGAGGCGCGCTCATAGCACTTCTCGGCGTGATAGCCGACGTTAGTGGGAAAACAATTCCGCCGCATGTTTATGAAATTTGCGGAGGCGCGTTGGTTTTCTACGCGATGTACCTCGCTTGGCGCGAGCAATATGACGAATTGCAAAAATTGAAGCAATCACAAGTGGATGATCATACCTTGGCTCACGCGATCCGAGAGAATACTGCAACGATTAAGGCGGCGCAAACACGAGAGCGTTTGCGTGAGACGCTTCAGCAGGCGACCGCAGCCAACAAAGCTCACGTGAGAGAGCAAGCGCGATCTAATGCTGGAACACTTGCTGCTTTTGTAAAGCGGGGCAAAGAATTATATGAAATAAAGTTTACTGATCCCCAATACTTAACGGCTTGGAGCCTGAATGTTGACGACTGGCTAAAAGAAATCAGAGAAAATCTTACAGAAGTGGAATCCGCAATCCTTGACGCTCCGATTCCGAATGACGAAGAGAAGCGCGGCCATCCTAAATCGCTAAACAGATTGCACGGAGATACAAGAGGGCGAATCCTTGTTTGGACCAAGCGGCTGAACGAAATCGTTAATCGAAGGTATGAAGAGGGCAAGTGACTTAAATGTCTGAAGCAGGTCGAAGCGCAAAAAGAATAATCCATTTTTTCTGTCGTCCATGCGCCGAATATCACCCGAAGACGCATCCGCATTATCGGGCGATGCTGCGGCGCAAGGCGAAGGGCGCCCAAGAGAAAGCGGCCAAGACCGCGCGAGAGGCTCAGCAATAGCGCCGTGCTCGGGGGAATTGCAGCGCCAGTTGAACGGGCCATCTGGAAGCGTGATGCAGAAGCGCTCGCCAGTCCGGACGCTTCAGCATCCCGCTATCGCCGCGCCGAAGATGTCCGCGTTCTTGCGGTTGTTGTGCCGGAACGAAAATTCGTTGAGGTAAAGCGGCAGGTATTTCTTGCTGACGTGATGGTAGGTTCCGATCACTCCACGTTTCAGCAGCGACCAGAAGTTGTCAATGTTCGCGGTATGGACCTCGCCGCGCACGTACTCGCCCGCCGAATGCGTCACGGCGTCGTGCCTGAAGCCGCTGGCCCGCAGATAGCCGTAACCGGGATTGTCGTCCGTCGCGACCAGATCGACCT
>JAJXYM010000026.1 GCA_021780585.1 Deltaproteobacteria bacterium | reverse complement strand
GGACAGTTCGGGAATCCGGGCGGCGTGGCCCAGGAGCGCGCGGCCGATTACGCCGATCCGGGACGTCATGCCGAGGGCGCGATCTATTTGCGCGGCCGCTGGACGGTCGACCGGGAGGGCGCGCGGGCCGAAGCGGCGCAAGCCGCGATCGCGATCCGCTACACCGCGATGGACGTGAATCTGGTGATGGCGCCGCCGGCGGCCGGACCGGCGCGGGTCGAACTCGAATTGGGCGGCAACCAGCGGCCGGGAGCCGACGTGCGGCGCGACGGCGCGCGGATGATCGTGAACGTCGATCGGCCGCGGATGTATGCGCTCGTGGCGAACGAGTCGGTCGAGCCGGGGAACCTGCGGCTGCGCGCGCTGGAGCCGGGTCTGAGCGCGTTCGCGTTCACCTTTGTCTCGTGCGTGGTCGAAGCGGGGGGCGACGATGGCAAGCAAGGCTGAACGAGCCTCCGACGCCGTGATAATCGCGGCGGCGCGGGCGATTATCTCGGCGGATTATGTAATCGGACTGACCGGAGCCGGGATTTCGGTTGAAAGCGGAATCCCGCCGTTTCGCGGTCCGGGCGGACTCTGGACCAAATACGGCGAGCCGCCGATGAACGGGTATCAGATTTTCCTCGCCGATCCGAAAAAGGCGTGGGAAGATCGGATTCGCCGCCAGAACGACGAGCTGTGGGGGCCTTTGCGCGTCGCCGAGCCCAATCCCGGCCATCGCGCGCTGGCGGAACTCGAGGCGATGGGCGTGTTGCGCTTCCTGATCACCCAGAACGTCGATGATCTGCATCGCCAGGCGGGGCAATCCGCGCTGGCGGAAATTCACGGCAACTGGAAGCTGATCCGCTGTATCGAATGCGGCGCGCGATTTCGCGCCGAGGATATCCGGCTCGAGACGCTGCCGCCGCCATGTCCGAAATGCGAAGGTCTGCTCAAGAGCGATACGGTCGCGTTCGGCGAGCCGATTCCGCCCGACGTGCTGGCGCAATGCGTCGATCATGCGGCGCGCGCCGATTTGGTGATTGTCGCGGGAACGTCGGCGACGGTCTATCCGGCGGCCGGCTTCGCGCTCGAGGTCAAGCAGCGCGGCGGAATCCTGATCGAGGCGAATCTGTACGAATCCGAAATCACGCCGGTATGCGACATGAGCCTGCGCGGACCGACCGGCGAAGTTCTGCCGCGGCTGGTCGCGGCGGTCGGGGAGTTGCGCCGGGCGCGGCTTTCGTAAGCGGCGGCGCGTTCAGGCCGGAGGCTTCGCCGGGGGCGGCGCGACCGACGGGCTGGAGGGCGCGGCCGGCGCCGGCGCGGCGGCGCTCGCGACCCGCCGCAGGAGCAGCATCCGGCTCGTGCCGTCGAACGCGGTCGGATTGCTGACGGCGACGCGCGCGTACTCGGCCCGCATCCGCGGCCCGAGCAGGCGGAAATCATCCTCCGAACAAACGACGTATGCGTAGGGCGCGGCGAGACTCGTGACGAAGCGGACCCGGCGTCCGCTGTAGAAGGCGAAATCGTAATCGAGGCTGCCGATATAGCCGACCGGAGCGCCGTCCGCGAGGGCGGTCGCGCGCGCCGCGAAATCGCGCAGCGTCAGAGTATTGGCGACGGCCGGCTCGACCACGAGGTTCACGGCGAGGGCGATCGCGACGAAGCCGGCCGCCGTGGCGAAGACGAGCTTTGCGACGGTCGCGCGCGTGCGGATCATCCAGAGGCCGACGCCGCCGACAATTAGCGGCAGCGCGAGCGCGAGCGGACCCCAGCGGGAAACCTCGCGCCGCAGATTGGCCGGCAACTGGTCGAGCAGGATGGCGAAGCGGGCGAGCGTCCAGAGCATCGCGCCCGGCCAAACGAAGAGCGCGAGCAGGCCCAGCAGCGCGCCGATCCCGGCGATAACGAAGCATCCGCCGGTCGCGAGCGTCAGCGGGCGGACGCAGCGGATTAGCGCGGACGGATCGGCGATCGCATCGGTCATAAAGATCGCGACGATCGCGGCCAGCGCCGGATAGAGTGCGAGCAGATAAGCGCCGCGCTTGCTTTGCGGCAAGTTGTAGAAAATCAGTACGGCGAGGAACCATACGAACAGGTAGCCGAGGCGCGCGTCGCGTGGGCGCGGCCGGCGGATCGCCTGAAGCGTCGCGAGCAGCGCGATCGGCGTCCACGGCATGAAGCCCGCGAGCAGCGCGAGTTCCTCGTAATAGAAGGGATGGGCATGGCCGACGTTGACGCCGTGATGGCCGATCAGGCGATAGAGGTTTTCGCTCAGGATTTGCTTATGGATAAACGCGTCGCCGCCGACGAGCGCCGCCGCGAGGTACCATCCGCCGCCGATAATCGCGACGATTAGCGCGCCGCGCATGAGTCGCAGGCGTCGCATCAGGGCGAAACGGCGCGTCAGGATTAGCCAGACGATCGCGACGATCGCGGGCAGGGCGACGCCGATCGGTCCCTTGGTCAAAACGGCGAGCGCGACGGCGAGATAGAGCGGAAGCGTCGTGCGGCGCGGCTCTTCGGCGACCGTCAGGAACTCGAAGAAGGCGATCGTCAGGCAGAAGGTCAGCGTCATATCGACGCGCGAGCCGGTGCCGGCCTGCAGATACTGGAACGACGTGCCGAGGATGATCGCGGCGGGCAGCGCCGCGCGCGGATCGAACAGGCGGCGGACGTACAGCCAGGTCGCGAGCATCCCGGCGATCGCCAGCGTCGCGGAGGGAATCCGCACGGTCCATGGGCTGACGCCGCCGGCGGCGAGCGAGACGATCGCGGCCAGCCAGTGCATCAGCAGCGGCTTCGAGGGAATTTCGACGCCGGCGCGCAACGGCAGGATCACGCCGCCGCCATGAACGATATCGAAGATGGTGACGGCCTCGCGCGGCTCGCCCTTGGTATAGAGCGGGGCGGCGCCGAGATTGACGATATAGAGCGCCACGCCGATCGCGAGCAGAATCGGGATCGCGCACGCGGGGGCGGCCAGCCGGTCGAGCCATCGCGGAGCGGACGGCGCGGGCGTCGTTGCGGAGGTTTCAGGCGCGCGCGGGGCGGCGACGGTCGGGGCGGCGGTGATTTCAGGTGCGCTGGTCGGGTTCATCGAACGGGGTTCAGGATACCGGGGCGGGCAGGAGGTTGCATCGCCGGGCCGCCTCCGGCATCGACGCGGCGGCCGGCAACGGGCGCGACGCGTCGGACGTTTGACTCGGGCGCGGCGGCTGGTCTTTGATTGCGGCTGGCGCGGCGTCGGCACGCGCGCCGCGACCTTCCAGGGAGCGAGGAAAACCATGGCCCGAATGGTCAAGCATGACAAGAACGGTCCGTACGAAGTGCCGGAGGGGACGGAATTGCCGGCCTGGATCTGCGGCTGCGGACTGTCGAAGAACAAGCCCTTTTGCGACGGTACGCACAAGAAGACTCGCGACGAAAACCCGGGCGATGTGTACGTCTATGACGAACATGGGCGGGTAAAAGTCGGTACGGAGTACTAATCGTCAAGATGCGCGGCCGGACGCATCCGCGGGGTTCGTCCGGCCGCGCGAATCGCTCCGGACGCGCGGTTGCGCGAGGGGCGGGCCAATTCCGTCCGCGCGGACTCCCGCGCCCGGCTCATCCGCGAAAAATCACGACCAGAATCACGAACGCGGCCGCCAGCACGCGATACCACGCGAACGGCTCGTAGGTGCGCGTGCGGACGAAGCGGACCAGGCCGGCGATCGCGATCAGGCCGAAGATCGCGGCGGCGGCAAAGCCGAGGACGACGTCGAGGTTGATGGAATGCACGAGATGGCGGCTTTCGACGAGGCCGGCGCCAGCGATAATCGGCGCCGCCATCAGGAAGGAAAAATTCGCCGCGTCCTCGCGCTTGATCCGCAACAGACGCGCCATCGTGATCGTCGAGCCGGAGCGTGACACCCCCGGAATAACGGCGAACGCCTGACTTAGCCCAATCAGGAGCGCGTCAACGAAGGTAATCTCGGTCATATGACGAGTCTCGGGCGTGGCCCGGTCGCAAAACCATAGCGCGACGCCCAACGCCGCCATCGCGACCGCGATCAGCGCGGGCGAGCGAAACACGGTCTCGGCCTCCTTCTCGAACATCAGCCCGATAATCGCGCCGGGCACGGACGCGACGATCAGCATCAGCAGCAGATGGCGGCTCTTGCGGTCGCCGGAAAAGAGCGACGCGCCCAACATCATCCATTCCTTCCAGTAATAGACAATCAAGGCGACGAGCGTGCCGAGATGGAGCGCGACGTCGAAAGCGAGTCCCGGATCGTCCCAGCGCATCAGCCAGGGCGTAATCACCAGATGGGCCGAGCTGGAGACGGGAAGAAACTCGGTCAGGCCCTGGATGGCGCCGAGGACGATCGATTCAGGTCCGGAGGGAGCAGGCATAGGGATCCTTTGCGATTGGGATTGCAGTCGCTAGATGGCAGCGGAAAGTCCGTCTTTGTCAATATAGCATATTAAAGTCTGATAAAACAAATTAGCGCTACACTTTCGATCCTTGGCAACGTCGCCCCGGATGAATAGAATCAAAGCGGTTACGGGGCAGGCGATTCGGGAGGCCATTTGATTCATGGCTCTAGGCTCCAGACGAAAAGTGGTGCCGCTGCGCGACAGCAGCGTGATCGGTGAGGAAGTATCGACGCCGGCTGGCGCGGATTTGCGCCGGGTCGAGGAACCTCGGCGGTTTCCGATGGTTTCGACCTTGCCGCGGTTGCCGCTGATGATCCCGGACGAAATTCTCGACTATTACGGCTGGGTGTTTTGCCAGGGCGGGTTTCTGAACCTGCAGATGACGTTCGAGCAATTTCTGGCGGTGGTGGCCGCGGTCAGTCCTTCGGGTCTTTGTCCGGAATACGACGATTCGGGAACGATAACGGTCAGCGAATAGCGGGGCCGGACGCGGTTCGTCCGCGGGCGGTTCGGCGGTGCACGCCAGGCGCGCCCTGATCATTGGGCGGCCGGCTGCTTGAGCAGGCTGTTGCGGACCCAGACGTTCTCGAACGGGGTCACGTCGCTATCCGATTTCAAACCGTTATCCTGCGCGATTACGCGCCAGTTGTCGGCGTTGCCGGTGACGCGCCGGGCGAGCGCCTTCAAATCCTCGTTGGGCAGCAGAGTGAAATTTACGCCGCCGCTGGCGGGGGTGCTGGAGGAAGGCGGCGCCTTGAGCGCCAGCTCGTCAATCTCCTTGAACAGCTCGAAGCGGCTGCTGGCCTTGTACTGGGCGAGTTGATCGTCCGGGATATTCTGGGTGTGGACGTTGACGATAATGTCGGTTTGTTTCGCGGCTTTGGGGACGAAGCTAATTTCGTAACGATAGCGGGGCGGCACGTCGACGATCAGCCATCCGCTGGAACTATGGAAATCGGCGTTGCGCCAGAAGGTGACGATCGAGTTATCCGGCTGGACTTCAAACAACAGGCCGTCGCCGCGCAGCGCCTCTTCGGTCAACTGTCGGGCGTCGTGCGGCGCGAAGTTGACGCGATGCTCCTCGCCCAGCGCGGTATCCGCGAGAGCGGCATGTTCCGTCTGATGGTGGTAGCCGAGGTAGCATCCGGCAAACGTGGAGAGCGTACAGACGATCACGGCGACGAGCCATGAGCGGAGGGATTTCCAGGGCGCGCGCATCGCGGGATCAGGAAAACATGGGCGGCGGAGACGCGCAAGTCGGCGGCGCCGCGGCGGTGGATCGCGGATGGTTAATCCCCGGCCGCGCCTTATGCTAGAGAAACGGAACGATCCGCGCGCCGGCGACGGCGCGCGCAATCGCGGCGGCTCCGGCGACGGAGCGCGGCGGTAATGAATCAACCGATTGCCCGAAGCCACGCCCCGGCTAAAAGCGGCGTGGAGAATGCGCATCGTTATGGCTGAAAGTGCTCTACCGGCTCCGACCCATGTGGTCGCCGTGATCGGCGCGGCGACGGCGGGTTCCGAAATCGCCCGGATTCTGGCCGAACGACGGACCACCGTGATCGTGATCGAGCAGAATCCCCGTCCCTATGGAAAAATCGAGGACGGGCTGCCGCGCTGGCACGTGAAGCAGCGGCGCGATGAATACGAGGAGATCAATCAGCGGCTCGACCATCCGAATATCCATTATTTGCCGCTGACCCGGCTCGGACGCGACCTTGATTTCAGCGAGCTGCGCGAAGCCTGGGGTTTGAGCGCGGTGGTGCTGAC
>JAJXYM010000047.1 GCA_021780585.1 Deltaproteobacteria bacterium | reverse complement strand
CGGTTCGGTTACGAGGGCGGCGAACGCGCGCTCGCAATCGTGATTGCGTTCTACTATTTCGCCCGGATCGCGGGATTGGCGTTACTGGCAGGGGGCGCGATCTTCGCCCTGGTCGCGGCGGCGCTGAGCGGCGGCGGACACGTCTATTCGTCGCGCGGTTCCTAATCGCCGTCGACCGCGTTCGTGGACCCGATCCGAGGACGGTCCGGCGGGGTGGTTTCGGCGTGTGCGCCGAATCCGTGCATCCCCTCAAGAAACAGCGTTACGATTTGCCGGGCGAGGATTTCCGGCCGGCTCGCGTCGTCGCGATAGAGCAGCGCCGCCCGGTACATCCCGAGGAACAGTTCGACCGCGATGCGCAGGTCGGCGGGAGCGAGCGCCCGCGCGGCGGGTTCCCGCCGAAGTTCATTTTCGACCAGCCGCACCACCACTTCGCGCCGGCCGCGCCATTCGGGGTTTTCCATGCTGTCGCGCAGCAACGCGATAAAGTGGCGACGCGGCCAGAAAAACGTCAGCACTCGCGCCGTCATCCGATAGAGATTTTCCGCCGGTGGGTCGTCCGCGCCCACCCCCTCGACCAGCTCGCTGTGAATATGATCCCAGGCGTCGAGCACGGTCGCGAAATAGAGCTCGTCCTTGGTTGGGAAATAGCGATAGAGCGTGCCCTTGCCGACGTGCGCGCGGGCGGCGACGTCGTCCATATGAGCGAGATGGTAATCGCATTCGCTGAAGAGCGCGGTGGCGGCCTGCATGATCGCGGCGCGCTTGCGCTCTTTTTTATGCTGACGCTTCATCGCTCAGGCTATCCGGCCGCGTGCGGCCGCCCCCTGGTCCGACGTCTCGGCGCAATTATTCTCAAGCGGACGCGATCAAGCCAGCGCGGCGGCGATTTTATCGCGCCCGCCACGCCGCCTTGACAGCGGTTTCACGCCGGGCGTTTACTTTCTGGCGAGGCTGGCGAGGTCGCTCCGCGATCGTGTCGGCCGCCGTTCCCGCGATGCTGCCGAAGCCGCATAATCCCGATTTGTCCGATAATCACGGAGCCGAGCCCGCGTCCGACCGACGCGACGCCGGACCGCGGCTCACGCGCCGCTCGTTTATCAAGGGCGCGGGCGCGGCGGCGGCGGTGGCGGGATTGATCGGCGTCAAGCCCGGGCCCGCCGCGTCCGCCGTCGAAAATCCCCCTCCCGCCGGCGCCGCCGAACGAATCGGACCGGGGGCCGAAACCTTCACGCTCCGCATCAACGGCGCGCCGCGCACGCTTACGGTCGAGCCGCGCGTCACTCTGCTGGGCGCCTTGCGCGACCATCTGGGACTGACGGGCGCGAAGCTGGTATGCGATCGCGGGGCGTGCGGAGCCTGCACCGTCCATCTCGATGGCGCCCCGGTAACCGCCTGCATGATCCTCGCGAGCGACGCGCGCGGCCACGAGATCACGACGATCGAGGGACTCGGGACGCCCGCGCGGATGGCCCCGATCCAGCGCGCCTTCGTCGCCGAGGATGCGCTGCAATGCGGCTTCTGCACGCCGGGGATGACGATGGCGATCGCCGCCGCGCTCGCGGCGAATCCCGCGCCGACGGCCGACGAAATCAAACGCGCCGTGGCCGGCAATATCTGCCGCTGCGGCGCCTATCCGCACGTTATCCGCGCGGCGCTGGCCGCCGCCAAAAGTGCGCGAGGCGAGGGCTGATGGCGCGCCGGGTCACGCTCACGCTCGGCTTCGCCGGCGGCACGCGCGAAGTCGCGGTGGTGATTCCCGACGCCGAGCCGACGCCGTGGCAATGGGGCGAGAAGTTCTCGGTCGTCGGCGTCCCGACGCCGCGCGCCGACGGCCCCCTCAAGGCGACCGGCCGCGCGCCCTACACCTACGATGTCCAGTTGCCGGGGATGCTCCACGGCGCGATTCTGCGCAGCCCGTATCCGCATGCGCGGGTGCGCGGCGTGGACCTGAGCGCCGCGCGCAAACTTGACGGCGTGCGCGCCGCGCTCGATCGCTCTGGCGCGACCGTGCGTTTCGCCGGCCAGGAGGTCGCCGCGGTCGCCGCGACCAGCCCCGAGATCGCCCGCGACGCGCTCGCGCTGATCCGCGTCGATTATGCGCCGATGCCGTTCGTCGCCGCGATGGACGAGGCGATGCGGCCCGACGCGGCGCTGGTCTTCGAACGCGGATCGAACGTCGCCGCGCCCATCGTCAACGCGGTCGGCAACGTCGCCGCCGGTCTCGAAACCGCCGCCGCGACCCATGAGGCCGTCTACACCACGCCCGTGCAGACCCACGTCTCGCTCGAAACCCACGGCGCGGTCGCGAGTTGGCGCGGCGACGCGCTGACGGTCTGGTGCTCGACCCAGGGCATCTTCGGCGTGCGCGACGATCTCGCGGTGCATTTCAGTCTGCCGCCGGAGAACGTCCGCGTGATTACCGCCTATCTCGGCGGCGGTTTCGGGTCGAAATTCGGCGCTGGTCACGAGGTGATTTTCGCCGCCGAACTCGCCCGGATGGCCGGCGCGCCGGTCAAGCTGATGCTGCCGCGGGCGGACGAGCATCTGGCGACCGGAAATCGTCCGAGTTCGTCGCAGCGCGTGCGAATCGGCGCCGCGCGCGACGGCGCGCTGACCGCGATCGAACTGGTCCAGCATGGCAGCGGCGGAATCGGCGGCGGTTCCGGCAGCTCGGGTCCGTATCTCACGCTCTACCGATGCGCGAATCTGCGCACCGAGGAGCGCAACGTCTATCTCAACGCGGGACCGTCGTCCGCGATGCGCGCGCCCGGATGGCCGCAGGGATGCTTCGCGCTGGAGCTGGCGATCGACGAACTCGCCCGCAAACTCGGGATCGATCGGCTGGAGCTGCGCCGGCGCAATAATCCGAGTCCGGTGCGCGCGCTCGAATTCGAAATTGGCGCGCGCGCCTTCCGCTGGAACGATCGCTCGCGCGCGCCGCAATCGCGCGGCCCGCTCAAACGAGGAATCGGCGTCGCCTCCGCCGCGTGGCACGGTATCGGCGCGTCCGGCCCGCAGGCGCAATGCGTCGCCTTGCGCGACGGCCGCGTCCAGGTGCGCATCGGCACGCAGGATATCGGCACCGGCACGCGCACGATTATCGCGATGGTCGCGGCGGAGGAACTGGGTCTGCCGCTCGATCGGGTCACGGCCGAAATCGGCGACACGCGCTACCTCTTTTCGCTTCCCTCCGGCGGCAGCCTGACCGCGCCTTCGACCACGCCCGCGGTGCGCCAGGCCGCGGCCCATCTGAAACGCAAACTGATGCGGCTCGCCGCGCCGCTCCTCGGCGCCGATTCCGACGATCTGATTATTCGCGGCGGCGTGATCAGCGCGCGCGCCGCACCGAACCGTTCGCTGACCTTCGCCGAGCTCTGCCGCCGGATCCCGGGCGATTCGCTCGCCGCCGACGGCGAGCATGTGCCGAATTACGCCGGCTACAGCCTGACGCAGGCCGGATGCCAGTTCGCCGGGGTCGAAGTCGATTGCGAAACCGGAATCGTCCGCGTCACCGATTTCGTCGCCGTGCATGACGCCGGCGTGATCGTCGATCCGCTGACCGCGCGCAGTCAGGTCAACGGCGGCATTATCATGGGCGTCGGCTTCGCGCTGTTCGAGGAGCGCCGGATCGATCCGCAACTCGGCGTGATGGTGAATCCGACGATGGACGATTACAAATTGCCCGGCATCCTCGACACGCCGGAGATCCAGGTCTTCTTCGTCGAGGTCGCCAACGGCATCACCAACACCGGCGTGCTCGGACTCGGCGAGGCCGTGCACGTCGCCGCGACCGCCGCGATCGGTTGCGCCGTGGCGGACGCGATCGGCGCGCCCGTGCGCGATTTGCCGCTTACGCCTGATCGCGTGCTTGCGGCGCTGGGCCAGGCCTGAGCGATGACGCCGCGCGCCGCAATCGCGTTCTCCGCGCGGAGCGTCCGCCGATGAAGCGTTTCGCGATAATCGCTCCCGCCGATTCGTCGTCGGCCGCGCGGATGCTCGCCGAACCGCATCGGGCGGCGCTGGCCGGCGGGGTCGACCTGCTCGATACGCTCAAGCAAAACCTCGCCGCGCCCGACGAACTGGTCAATCTGAAAGCGCTTGGCGGTCTCGATCGGATCGAACGCGCGCCCGGTGGCGGCTTGCGGATCGGGCCGCTGGTCAAGCTGAGCCAGCTCGCCGCCGCGCCCGACGTGCGCGCCCGTCACGCCGCGCTTGCCGACGCCGCGAACGCGGCCGCAACGCCGCAAATCCGCAATCTCGCGACCGTCGCCGGGAATCTCGCGCAGCGTCCGCGATGCTGGTACTTTCGCAATCCCGATATCGTCTGTCTGAAGAAGGGCGGAACGAAGTGTTACGCCGTCGCCGGGCTCAATCGCTATCACGCGATTTTGGGCGGCGGTCCGTCCTTCATCGTCCATCCGTCGAATCTCGCGCCCGCGCTGGTCGCCTACGACGCGACGCTGACGATCCTCGCTCCCGACGGCGAACGACAGCTTGCGATCGCGGATTTTTTCACCCCGCCGACGATCGATCCGCGCCGCGAAAATATCCTCACGCCCGGCCGGATAATCACCGCGATCGAAGTTCCCGCGCCGCTCGCCAACGCCGGCGCCGCCTGGCTCGAAGCCCGCGAGAAGCAATCCTTCGACTGGCCGCTCGTCAGCGTCGTCGCGATTATCGCGCTGAACCACGCGGGCGTGGTCGAATACGCCCGGGTGGTGATGGGCGCCGTCGCGCCGATTCCGTGGCGCGCGCCCGCCGCCGAAAAAATCCTGCTCGGCGCCCGCCTCGATCGCGACCTTGCGACCCGCGCCGCCGCGGCCGCGCTCGCCGGCGCCGCGCCGCTCGCGCATAACGGCTACAAGGTCCCGATCGCGAAAGCGCTCGTCCGCCGCGCGATATTGCGCGCCGCCAATCTCGCCGACGAACCCGCCTGACGCGGAGGGTAGCCTGATGGCACGCGAACCGATCATTCCGACTTCCGCCGCGCCGGCCGCTCAATTCTGCGCGCTGCTGCGCACCAAGTTCAGCTATTTTCGCGCGCCCGGCGGCGCCCGCCTGATCGACCCCGCGAGCGCGACCGCCTGTTATTCCTGCCTGAGAACGCAGCGCCCCTTCGGTCCCGACGATCGGCCCGTCGACGCCGCTTCCTGCGGCCTCGCTCGCTCCTGCTTCGTCGCCGAGGATTAGCGCCGCGCGCCCGGCCGCGCCGGCCATCCAACCGTTGACATCGCCGCGCGTCCGCCGGACGATCCGATCCGCGCCGCCATTCGCCGCCAGGGAGAATCCGTCCGATGGCTTCCGCCACTATCGATCGCCGCGCCGCCGCCTTCGCCGCTCCCGATCCCGCCGATCTGGTCGCCCCCGATTGTCGCGGGCTGAATTTCTACCGCCTCGATCGTTCGCTGCGCGACCTGCTCGATCTGCATATGGAGCCGAAGTTGCGCGCCGCGATGGAGCCGCATCTGGAGCGCCTCGGCGAGCTTGCCGGCGGCCGGCTCGACGAGCTGGCCGAACTCGCCGACAAGCATCCGCCGGTGCTCCATCCGCGCGACCGGTTCGGCCGCGAACGCGATTAAATCGAGTTCCATCCGGCCTACCGCGAAATGGAGCGGATCGCGTTCGCCGACTTCGGGATGCATGCGATGGCGCATCGGCCGGGCGTGCTCGGATGGTCCGAGCCGCTGCCGTATATCGCCAAGTACGCTTTCCAGTATCTGTTCGCGCAGGCGGAGTTCGGCCTGATGTGCCCGATTAGCGTCACCGACACCGGCGCGGTGCTGATCGAACGCTACGCCGACGATGGGCTCAAGCGCCGCTATCTGCCGCGGATGCTCTCGCAGAATTTTGAGGAGCTGCTCAAGGGCGCCCAGTTCATGACCGAGCGCGCCGGCGGCTCCGACCTTGCCGGTAGCGCCGTGACCGCCCGGCGCGACGGCGACAGTTGGCGCCTTTACGGCGACAAGTGGTTTTGCTCGGCCGTCGACGGCGACGTCGTGCTGCTGCTCGCCCGGCCCGAGGACGCGCCCGCCGGCTCCGCCGGATTGGGCCTGTTCCTGATGCCGCGCCATCTGGAGAACGGCGAGCGCAACGGCTATCGCGTCGCCCGTCTCAAGGACAAGCTCGGCACCCGCGACATGGCCAGCGGCGAAGTCGTGCTCGACGGCGCCGTCGCCTACCATCTCGGCAAAATCGATCGCGGCCTGCGCCAGATGATGGATATGGTCAATCTGAGCCGGATGTCGCATGGCGCGCGC
>JAJXYM010000031.1 GCA_021780585.1 Deltaproteobacteria bacterium | reverse complement strand
ATCTTGATCGCGGCCACGCGATCGCCGTGCTTGCGGTCGACGGCCTTGAAGATCGAGGCCATGCCGCTGCGCGCGATCAGCTCGATCAGTTCGTACTGATCGAGCTTGTCGCCGACGTTGACCTCACGCATGGGGATTGCGGGCCGTCCGCGCGCGCGACGCTACCATCGCGCCGCGCCCCGCGCAATCCGCCGCCGGCCGGTCGACGCCCGGAATGCGGCGCCGCGCCCCGTCGTCAGCGCAAAAGCGACGCTCACCGCCCGAGGCCGAGAATCGCCGCCAGCCGCTCGCGCCATCCGCGCCGCCGCGCCGCCGTCGCCCCTTCCGCATGCATGCGAAAAATTCCCACCGTCAGATTATCCGGCGTGCCGCGCCGGTTCGCCTCCTCGACCAGCCGTCGGCACAACTCCGCCGCCGCGCCCGCCCGCGTGATCCGCTCGACCTCATGCTCCTCGACCACCGACCACAGCCCGTCGCTGCAGATCACGATGCGATCGTCGCGCCGGAGCGGAATCGTGATCTGATCGATCGACGCGATCAAATCTTGACCGAGGCAGCGGCTCAGCGCCGAGCGGTCGGGATGGTTGCGCGCCCGCTCCGCGCTCAACAGTCCCATCCGCACCCGCTCGCCGATCACCGTATGGTCGCGGCTGAGCTGCTCGACCTGCCGCTCGCGGATCAGATAGAGCCGGCAATCCCCGACGTGCGCCGCATGGAGCATCCCGTCGTCGGCCGCGATCGCGACCGCCGTGCAGGTCGTCGCCATCCGGCGCAGCTCCGGCACCACCAGCGCCTTGTTGTGGATTGCGATATTGGCGTTCTGCACCGCGCGGTAGAGCCGCTTGGCCGGTCCCCACGCGGCGGGACTATCGCGAAAAGCGTTGAGCGTCGCCTCGACCGCGATCGCGCTGGCGATTTCGCCGCCTTCGTAGCCGCCCACGCCGTCGGCCACGACGAACAGCGCGGTCCGTTCGTTTTCGACCAACTGGCCGCATGAATCCTCGTTGCCGGCGCGTCCCGTGCCGACATCGGAATGCAGCGCCAGATCGAAGAGCGGCGCGCCCGCCGTCGCGGCGCAATCGGTTTCCATCGCGTCCCCCGCCGCGATCATCGGCGCGCCCGCGGCAGGTTGGGACGGGGGCGTCCGCTCAATCGTGCGCCGCGGAGCGCGCTTTCAGTTCGCGTTCGGCCGCCAGCCAATCGGCGAGGTCCCCGCCGGGCGTCGCGCCGCGCCGCAGATACAACTCGTAGGCGCGCCGCTGAATCGCTTCGAACGCGATTCCGTTGCTCGCGCCAACGCCGGCGATCGCGTCCGCCGCGATCGCCGGCGGATCGGGCGTCTGCGCCGGACTCGCGAGGACCGCCGCGGTCGATGCGGAATGGTCGGATTTCTTCTTGCGCGCGCCTGACGGGGTTTTCGGTTTCCTTGGTGCAGCCATCGCCAATCCTCCTCAACCTCAGGAACGCCGCCGGACACGCGTCCGGGCAGGCCCGATAAAAAATTTCGCCATCAGTGGCCGCGGGAATCAAGCCCCTGACGTTGCGTCTTAATCGCGCGGTCATAAGCGTGGGGAAACCTCGATTCGGAAAGAGGCGGGCGGATCCGATCCGGCGGATCCGCCCGCGCGCGCAATTGTTCGTTCAGCCTCCTTTTATGCGGCCGCGATCAGAACGAATAGACCACGTCGCCCATCACCGTGTTCTGGCCGGCGATCGTCTGGTACGGCACGCCGGTCAGCGGGTTGATTCCCGCGTTGGTGAAGAACGGCTTGGCGCTCGATTCGTCATGCCGGTATTCGAGCCGCGCGAGCAGTCCGGTCACGGCGGGCACTTTGTAGTTGATCGTGCCGGTGATTTCGCCCAGCGTCTGGCGCAGCCCCGTGCGCGCGCCATTGGCGTCGCGGAAATATTCGCCGCGCAACGCGAACTCCAGATTATTCGTGTAGTCGTACACGATATACCCGGCGTTGCCCGTCCAGGTCGGATTCGTCACCAGGAACGGCGTGCTCGGCGCGCCCTTCTGCGACACCGGCAGCGGCGTCACCACATCCGTGCCGTCGTCCTCGCCATAGACGAATTCGTCAATCAACTGCAGGCCCGGAATAAACGTATGATAGGTGAGGATCGGATCGATGACCCATCGATGCGTATTCCCGTGGCCGGCGTTCTCGTTGCCCCAGATGCCGTTGAGGACGAACGCCAGCGACTGGTTTTCGCTCATCAGGCTGCCGCTGTTAAGCGAAATCTGCCCCATCACCGTCTTGCCGTCGTTGTTGTCGGAGACGTCGTCCCAGCCGTTGTTCACGCTCAGCGACGCGCCAACATAGTTGTTGAACGAGTACTGCGCCATCAAGCCGGTATTCGTGAACGGTATCGCGTACCCGAAGATGAAGTCGCGCGAGATATTGAAGTCCTGCGAATTCCAGGTCGGGATGATTTCCTCGCCCAGCAGCGTCACGAACCGGCCCAGCGAGAAGTTCACGCCCGAACCCACCGGCAGCGTGTAGGTCAGATAGGCCTGCGTCAGGTCCATGTTCTGATTGCCGATGGAGAAGGCGTTGCTGTAATGCGTCGCCGCGCTCAGCACGTTCGCCACCTGGCCGAAATTCAGATCGGTGACGAAACCCACGCCGCCGTCCGCCGTCTTGTCCAGATGGATATTCGCCTGCTGCAGGTCGAAGCTGTTGGCGTCGAGGTCGAAGACGCGCAACTGATTGACCCGCCCCGTGGGCGAACCCGGCGGCGCGGTCTTCGGCTGGTTGAAGTTGTATTCGTAGCTTGCATCGACCAGGCCGTGAATATGCACGCCCAGGTTGGTGCTCAGATTGGTCTTGATATCGTTCAGATCGCTCTGGATCGATCCGACCTGCTGGCCGATCGTGGTCGCCTTGGCGTTGGCCGCCGGCGCCGCGACCGTCTGCGCGGTTTTGACCGCGCCCATCTGGCTCTTTAGCTCCTGCACCTCCTGCTGCAGTTGCTGCACCTCGCTCTGCAAATCGCTTACGCTCGGCGCGGGCGCCGCGCTCGTGCCGGCTCCCGCCCATGCCGCGGCGTTGCGGCCCGCGATTAGTATCGCCAGCGCCGCCGCCGTCGCGCGTCCAAGCGCAATCCGATTACCGCCTGTTCTCCTCATCTGCCTGTTTCCTCCCGGCGCCGAACTGACGCCGCCTCCTGAGTCGATTGCCGAAGCATCTGAATTCGCCGGCGACAGTCGTTCGCTTCCGGACGCCGGACCTGTCGCATTCCTATCAAGTTTCATGCCTTGCGAATTGTCGGGCGAAATAGCTGAATTCAATGGAGTTTGCGCGGCTTCCGGGGCGGATTCGCGGACCGCTGCCAATTCCTTCAGCAGCCCTGATTAAGCGCCGTGCAGCGAATCGCCCGGTCGCTTTGCAATTTGGCATCGCCGCCGCCAATGCGATTCCGCCCCCCGCGCGCGCCGCGCCCCCATAAAAAATCGGGGAGGGTCGTGGCCGCGACCCTCCCCTGCCTCATCTCAAGCCCGATGCCTGGTTACCGCGATGCGATCCTCAGGCCGGCTTGGCGATAAGTATGGTGTCCTTTCCTTTCCGCTTCGAATTGCGCATGAAGTAGATCATGCCGTAAACGCCCCATACCACCGACAACAACACCGCGATGATCGGCTCCTTCCAGCTCCCAAGACCCTCGAGCGGCCCGATGATGTAGAAGGCCAGGCAGGCGAAGTTCGCGAAGGCGCCGAAGATCGGCACCACCATGTGCTTGAAGCCATGGAATTCGTGATGCTCACGGAAGGCCACGATACAAACGATGTTGGTCAGTCCGTAGAGCACGAAGGTGCCGAAGTTCGACAGCAGGGTCACCGTCAACAGGCCGTTGGGCAGCGCCGCCATGGTAGCGCTCGAACCGAGACCGAGCGCGTACCAGATATTGTGCGGCAGCGTCTTCATCGCATCGTCGGTGGGCGCCGATCCGCCGGTGAAGAAGGTCAACGCCGCAATCCCGCCGAGCACCGCCGAAATCATCGCGAGCGTCCAGATCGCGCGATGCGGCGTGAGCTTTTCGCCATGCAGCAGGCCAAAATGCTCCGGCACTTCCTCGTCGCGGCCCATCGCGTAGGTCACGCGCGCGCCGGTGTTGATGCAGCTCAGCGTCGTGCCAATCAGCGCGAGGAACACCGTGAACGCCTCGATCAGCATGAACGCCTGGCCGTGGCCGCCCAGCAGCGCATTGCCAATCAGCGTCATCATGTCGCCGATCGGCGCGGCCGATCCGCTGGCGGCCTTCAGGCTGTAGGCGCTGCTCATGAAGTAGTTGGCCGCGAAGTATTCGAACATGTAACAGATGAGGCCCTGGATGGTCAGCGAGAGCAGCACCGCGCGCGGGATATCGCGCTTGGGATTCTTCGCCTCTTCGCCCATCGCCGTCACCGACTCGAAGCCGACCAGCAACAGGATCGCGATCGTCGCCTGCAACATCGTCCACGAAATGTTGTGCGGCGCGACCACCGACCATGCGCTCGGATGGGCCGGGTTGTCGCCGGTCAGGGCGTAATGCAGCGTGGTCGAAATCACGTTGCCGTTAGCGTCGAAGCCAAGGCCGGTCGAACCTTCGGGGTGACCCACACGGTAGGCGATCGCCAACGCGCCGAAGAAGATCAGCGCCGTGATCTGGATCGCGTTGATCGCGATATTGACGTTGGTCGAACCCGACACGCCGCGGAACGCGATATACGCGACTCCGTACGAGAAGACCACCGCGACCAGCGCCATGAACACCGGTCCGGGAACCGTGCTGTTCATCATGCTCGGGCATAGCGTGCCGAAAATGTAGCCGATCAGCACGCCCATCGTCGCCACCATCACCGCCGGATAAACCCAGTAATAAAGGTGCGACGCCCAGCCGATCACGAACTTCGCGATCCGCGCGAATCTGAAGGCCTTGGTCGTGTTAAGAAAGGCCTGCTCGGCGAACAGGTAGGAACTACCCGCGCCGGGATACAGCTTGGCCAGTTCCGAATAGGACAGCGCCGTCGCGTAGGCCAGGGCGAGCGCGACCAAAATTCCAAACCACATCGCCATTCCCGATGGAAACACGTAGCCGGCCTGAAGCACGAACGTGATCCATAGGAACGCTCCTGGTGCGATCAGCGCCATCGCGTTGACCGTCACCCCGGTAAGCCCAAGCGTTGCTTGCATCTTGGGTGCTTCGGGTGTTGCAGCCATCTCTCCTCCTTGTCTCTACCCGCAGTGCGGATGCCGAAATTGTCCCCAAGCCGCAGGGACGCCGGTAAAGGAGGTCTTCGAGCAAGGTCGATGCCATACGAAAGGACTAGGCAAACTAGGAACTATTTCCGAGCGATGCATTTTTCATTGCCCGCGTGCCGGGCATTTCCTCGGCAGATGGCTATTTGCTAGGCAGCCTGCCGTCCGCCGCTCGAACCGGCCGCATCGCCGCCGCGCGCGCCGTCGTCATGGATCGGAAGCGGCGTCCCCGGCCTGTGCCAACGGATTTTTTCCGCCGCTCGTACGCCGCTGGTCGAACTTTAATCTATGAGGGAGTCAATCGGCGTCGTCGTCGCGGACCGCGCGCCGCCGGGGCACGCCGACGGCAACCATCAGCAGAGGCGCCCAGCCGGGGTCGTCGGGCGCAAAGAATTTCGTCGTATCGTCGTCGTAAAAGGTCAGGCCGGTCGCGCCGCGCCCGAGCGCGTACGCGGCCAGATAGGCGCGCCCACCAAGCAAACCGGCTTCGAGATGGGCGGTCCGATAGCCGCGATCGCCGAACGCCTCCAGCACCGCGTCCAGCCGCGTCATGTAACAGATAAGCGCGCTACAATCCGCGCCGAGCGGCTGCTCCAGACATAGATAACCCGCCTCGCCCCGAAACTCACCCGCCCGAATCAGTTCGAGCGCGCCGTCCGCGCGCCGATAGCGCCAGGCGCCCGGGGCCAGCCCCGTGACCGCGTTGACGATCACGAACGGCTCGACCGTCGGCGGAAAATCGGCCCGCGGATGGGGTCGCGAAGTGGCCAGGATAGTCGCCAGTTCGGCGGCGTCGAGCGGCTCGCGCGCGAACTCCCGGGTCGAGCCGCGCCGCAAGATCGTCGCGCCCAGTTCGGCCGAATCCTCGTTATCCAGCGGCGCGATCATAACGGTCCCGGTCGCGACCGGCGGCGGCGCCGCAACGACTCGCGCCGCCCGGACGGCATCCACTTCATCCGCCGATTCCAGCCGCGACGCGCGATGCATCTTCACCAGGTCGTCATAGACGACCTCGCGC
>JAJXYM010000055.1 GCA_021780585.1 Deltaproteobacteria bacterium | reverse complement strand
GCAGTACTCCAAGCGGTAAAGCGCGCGCTGCGCGCGTGGCGGCGTTCGTCCGGCGATCCGGCGAACGCCGTGATCGCCCCGCCCGGCTCCCGCCGCACGGCCCGCCCCCTGTTGAAGAATCGGGCGCGCCATATGGCGAGCGCCGGGCGTTCGTGATACTTGGATTAAATCGAAATTAAAGTTTTGGGAGGCGCCTCGGGACCCCTGATGGCTTCGCACGACCGGGTTAAGGTAGCGGTATTAGGTGCTTCCGGCTATTCCGGAATCGAAGCGGTGCGGATCCTTGCCGGGCATCCGTTCGTCGAGTTGGCGGCGCTCACCTCGGAGCATTACGCCGGCCGCGAAGTCGCCGAAGTCTACCGGCATCTGGCGGGTATCGACCTGCCGCCGTTCGAGGAATTGCGTCTTGATCTGATTCGTGGCCGCGCCGAGATCGTTATCTCATGCCTGCCGGAGCGGGTCGGCGCGCCGATTCTGGCCGAACTCATCCAGGCGGGGATCAAGGCGATCGACGTTTCAGCCGATTTTCGCCTCAAGGATCCCGCCGCCTATCGACAGACCTATGGCGCCGACCATCCGGCGCCCGCGATGCTCAAGGAAGCCGTCTACGGACTCAGCGAATTCCATCGCCGCGAACTGCGCGAGGCGCGCATCGTGGCGAATCCCGGATGCTATCCGACGGGCGCGCTGCTGGGACTGTTGCCGCTGATCCGGCGCGACCTGATCGATCCCGCGTCGATCGTGATCGACGCGAAATCAGGCACCACCGGCGCGCGCCGCCAAGCCGCGATCGAGCAGTTGTTCGCCGAAGTCAACGAAAACTTCCGCGCCTACAAAATCGGCAACCATCGCCATACGCCCGAGATGGAGCAGGAGATCGGCATCGCCCTCGGACGCGAAGTCGCGGTGATGTTCGTACCGCATCTGCTGCCCGTCACCCGCGGCATCCTGAGTTCGATTTTCATGCGGCCGCGGGCGGGCACGACCGAGCAGGACGTGCGCGACGCCTTCGAGGCAAGCTTCGCCAAGTCGCGCTTCATCCGCTTGCTCAAGCCGGGCGAACTGCCGGAGTTGAAGAACGTCCGCGCGACGAATTTCTGCGAAATCGCTTTTGTGCTCGAACGCCGCACGCAAACGCTATGCGTACTGACGGCGATCGACAATCTGGGCAAGGGCGCGGCCGGCCAGGCGGTGCAGAATCTGAATCTGATGCTGGGTTACGACGAAGCGGCGGGCCTGCTCGCGGCGGCGCCGGTGCCCTGAGCGCAATTTCCACGCGAATCACGACGCGGCGCGGCCGGGCGATCGGCCGCGCCGTTTTTTTTCATTGCGAGGACCGTGTGCGAAAATCAGGCTAGGGGTTCAAGATGAAGGGAAACGTCGATCCAGAGTTGGCTTCGACCAGTTCGACTCGTTCTGCAGCCACGAGTTTCAACTTGAAGTGAAATGGAGCCATCATCATGCGTCGCAGCTCCGTGCGAGCCCGTTCGACTAACTTGCCGATGTTCTGCCTCACGTAATCTTCTAAAATCGAAAATATCCCGCAAACGCTATCATGCTGAAGGACGACCTCGACGCTGATCCCCGACGCCGAGCATCCCCCACCTGGAGGGCAGTAAACCATCCCATCGATCTGCGTGGCCGACAAGATGTGAGCAGACCGAAGGCGCTTGATGTCAGCATCGCTAGGCGTCGTCATTAGCCCTAACGCGCCCTTGACCCGATAACGCTCGATCAGTTTCGGCCAATTACGATAAATAATTTCGAGCAACCGCCGGCGCGCCCAACCGCCATGCTCCAGAACGTCGATAGCGTAAAACTCGGCTTCGGTGACGTAGGCGAAAAGCACCGGACCTGTGCGCTCGACGAAATCGGGTTTGCTTGGCTGGGGCTTGGTACCTAAATGAAAATGATGAATTCGCCAATGGTTCAACAGGGCATCGTTGTAGTTCGCTTGCAGCAAGGACTTGCTCTGATGGGGACGCAGGTCGAGGCCCTTTAGTGCCTTTTTAAGCACATCATCAAGACCCTTCCGCAGCTCGTAAGGACAGTTCAATTCCCGTGACTGAGCTACCGAGCGGGGCTGAGGCGAAATGACGCGGCGCTGAACGTTGTAGAAGGCAAGCGAAATACTCTCCGGCGTCTCGTTCGGCCTTAGGGCGTAGCCCATTTTGATGAGCTCAGCCCTTTGCATCTCGCACCAGTCAGCAAGCAAATCGATGATGATTTCGGGCATACGCGACTCCATTACCGCGGAAACCCAATATTCGTAACCCTCCAGCATGTTCCAAATAAGCATTCCAATCAAGAAGAGCGTTGGAACGCTATCCGCCACGCTGAAACCTCTCCCGGAGGCCGAAACAATCGGCTATCGAGTCGAGTCCGGCCAGTCGCAGAGCGAGGCGCGCGGGCCGGGTTGCGCGTGAGCGACGGCGCGCCTTATATTCCGCACGCGGCCAGCGCGCTCCGGGGAAGTTCGCCGGCCGCCAATTCATGGAGGGGACCAATGCCCAGCGAAGAACTGTTGATCGACGCCGACGGCCATATTCTGGAGCCGCCGGATTTATGGGAGCGTTATCTCGAAGCGAAGTATCGCGACCGCGCGATTCGCATCCGGGTCGGCGACGATCAGCGCGAATATCTCGAAATCGACGGCAAGCGCGCCGCGCTCACCACGCCCACGCTGCTGGCGTCGCTCGGCGGGATGAAGGCGCTGCAGGAACTCGGCGACAAAGTCGAGGACCTCAACGCGCGGCGGCGCGATCTGCTGGGCGCGCGGGCCACGGAAAAACATAAGGCGTTCGACAGTCTCGACAGCGTGGCGCCGCGCGAGAGCTACGTCGGCGGCGCGGCCTTCGGCGCGATGGACATGAAGGAACGGCTGCAATTGCTCGAACGCGAGGGGATGGCGAAGAGCGTCCTCTATCCGACGATCGGCCTGCTGTGGGAAGCGGAGCTGTTCGACGCGGATCTGAGCGGGGCCTATTGCCGGGCGTACAATCGGTGGATCGCCGATTTCTGCCGCGATTCGGGCGGACGGCTGGCGCCGATCGCGCATCTGTCGCTGGGCGATCCGGCGGGGGCCGCGCGCGAGCTGGAACGCGCGGTGAAGGACGGATGCAAGGGCGCTTTCGTCTGCCCGTTCACGATCACGCGCAAGCCGCACGGCCATCCGGACCACGACGTGTTATTCGCGGCGGCGCAGGATCTCGGCGTGCCGCTCGCGATTCATCCGACGCTCGAGCCGCCCCCCTGGAGCGTGCATCAGCGCTTCGACGACATGGCTTGGGCCGACTGGTATCTCGATCTGTTCGCGGCGGTGGGCGTGCCGCAGGCATTCGCGACGCTGTTCCAGTTCGGCGTCTTCGACAAGTTTCCGCGGCTGCGCGTGGTGGTGCTGGAATCGGGCGCCGGATGGATCGGCTACTGGCTGGATCGCGGCGACGCGATCTACCGCCGCACCGCGCTCGGCGGCACCGTTCAGCTCAAGGAGCGGCCGTCCTTCTATTTCAAGCGCCAATGCTACATCTCAGCGGATCCCGACGAACGCTCGATCGCCGCGCTGACCAAACTGGTCGGCGAGGACCGCTTCTTCTGGGCCTCCGATTATCCGCATCCCGACCATCCGGGGAATTACCTTGAGGAGTTGCGCGGGATGGTCGAAGGGATGGGGACCACGGCGCGCCGGGGGGTGCTCGGCGAGAACGTCGCGCGCGCCTACAATCTTATCTGACGATCGTCGCCGCGGCGGCGACGCGCGCGGCTGAGAACCGACTTCGAACCCGGACGGGAGCGCGATCATCGCGCTCCCGTCCGCTTTTTCCGCCTCCGAACGCGGCCACGCGGCTTCCGCCAGCCGCCACATCCGCGCAGTGGTTAACTAAAAGTGAACACTCGATGACTCTTTGTGAGCATCGCCAATGGCGGCGCCCGCCGCTGTCCACCTTTAGTTAGCAGAACGCCGACCACTTGTTAGCACAATAAATAAGTCAGAGAGGGTTTTGAGATGCTTGACTCTCTTAAAGCATAAAGATACTTAATGTTGGCCATCGCGATGAACGGTCGTTCATAACAAGCGGAGAACCGGCGAATGGAAAGTGAATTGATCGAAATCGAAACGATTGAGGACGCCTCCAGCCTGGCCGCGATTTCGGCCGCCGCGCGTTCGCGAGGGGCTGAACTGGTCTGTCGCCGATGCCTGAACGTTGGCGAAGCGATCGCCGGCGTGCTGGTGATGCTCGAAGGCGACGAAATCTGGGCGTTGTGCGGACCGTGCTGGCGCGAGTTGCCACGCGGCATGCATCTGGCGTAAGGGCGCCGCGATGCGGATCAAACGCTTCGTCGTTGTTCGCGCCCCTCGTCCACAATGATTGTCGGCGCCCAGCCGCGAGCCAAGCCGTGGCGGCGCAATCCAGTCTGATCTGCCCTTCTCATACGAATGTTCTCTGGCGCGACGGCGCCGCGACCGCAAATGGACGCCTGCGACCAGCGCTCCTTCGGGCCGCTGGACCCGGCTGGGTCCGCGCCTGTAAGCTCGATAGCGCGGGCGCGTTCGCCGTGGCGTCGATCGCCCGTTGCGTCTGACGACCTGGAGAATCACGGCCGGAGCATCCGCCATACGCGGATAATTTGAGCAAATTGCGAAACTGGAACGGAAAACGTCGGCAATCAGTCTTGTTTTATTATGCTATGACCGCCAAATCGCGGATACTGCGGCGTTTCGATCTGGCATAAAATTAGCTTCCGCAGAGAACCATATCCCGATATCCAGAATTGGAATCGGAGACTTCCACCAGCGGGGAAGCGACATCGTAAGGACAGTTTTGCGGTCAGGGCTGGGCCGGCGCGCCGGTTCCAGGCCCGCCGCCGGAAAAATTCTCGTGAACGCAATGGCGTTGCGAACCTGATATGGCGACTGCGCTCAAATTGACCGGCGCCCCGGTCGAGCAGCATCGCGTTGAATCGCACAAATGGCTGGTCGCCCTGGCGGTGATGCTGGGGGCGACGCTGGAAGTGCTCGACACCTCGATCGTCAACGTCGCCCTGCCGCACATGCAGGGCAGCTTTTCCGCCAGCGTCGACGAAATCACCTGGGTGCTGACGAGCTATCTGGTCTCGAACGGAATCATGATTCCGCTGACCGGATGGATTTCAGCGCGCTTCGGGCGCAAGCGCTATTTCATGACCTCGGTGATCGTTTTCGTCTTCGCGTCGGGGCTATGCGGCGCGGCGCAGACGCTCACGCAGATGGTGGTCTTCCGGTTGCTGCAGGGAGCGGCGGGAGCGGCAATGATCCCGTCGTCGCAGGCGATTCTGATGGAGACTTTCCCGCCCGCCGAACAGGGCCTCGCGATGGCGATGTGGGGAGTGGGCCTGATGGCGGCGCCGGTGCTCGGACCGACGCTCGGCGGCTGGATCACCGACAACTGGAACTGGCGCTGGAATTTCTACATCAACCTGCCGATCGGTACGCTCGCCGCCGTGATGGTCTACTGGTTCGTGCATGACCCGGCGTATCTGCGCGGCCGGCACGGAACCAACCGGCGAATCGACTGGATGGGCATGATCTATCTGACGCTGGGACTGGGACTGCTGCAGATCGTGCTCGATCGCGGTCAGCGCTCCGACTGGTTCCATTCGCCGTGGGTCTGCTATTTCGCGGCTGGCGCGGTCGGCGCGATCATCCTGATGGTCTGGCATGAGCTGCGCTTCCCGGATCCGGTGCTGGACCTGACGATCCTCAAAATTCCGGTCTTCAACACCTCGGTGCTGACGATCATGGCGATGGTCGTGATCTTGTACGGCACCAATCTGCTGAATCCGCTATTCCTGCAAAACCTGCTCGGCTATGACGCCTGGCGGGCGGGGGTCGCGGTGGCGCCGCGCGGACTCGGCACGCTGGTCTCGATGCTGATGGTGGGGCAGCTATCGCGCCGCGGCGTCGATATGCGGCCGTTCGTCGGCGTCGGCTTCGCGATCGTCGCGTATTCCACCTGGATGATGGGTCATTGGGACCTGCAGGTGAACACATGGTCGCTGGCGCTGCCGATCATTCTCTCGGGCGCGGGCAGCGGGCTGATCTTTCCGACTCTTTCGGCAACCACGCTGTCATGCGTCGAAAAGGAGCGGATGGGGTACGCGGCGAGTCTCTACAACATGATGCGGAACACCGGCTCCGCGATCGGCATCTCGCTCGTCATCAATCTGCTCAACAGCCTCGAGCAGACCCATCAGTCGTACCTGGTGCAGCATTTCTCGGTGTTCGACGCCTGGCGGCTGAGCGCGCAGGGGGCGCGGATGCCGGGCGCGCC
>JAJXYM010000301.1 GCA_021780585.1 Deltaproteobacteria bacterium | reverse complement strand
GCTGACCTGCTGGCCGGCAAGATCGATCGTCAGCCGATAATCCTCATTATCCTTGATCGCGGCGAAAATCGCCTCGACCTCCTCGGGCTTGAGGATAATCGTGAGGATCCCGTTCTTGAGACAATTGTTGCGAAAGATATCGGCGAAGCTCGGCGCGATAATCGCCTTGAAGCCGAAATCCGCCAGCGCCCAGACCGCGTGCTCGCGCGAACTGCCGCATCCGAAGTTGGCGCGGGCGACCAGGATCGTCGCCTTTTCGAAACGGGGCTGGTTCAGCACAAACTGGCTGTCGGGCTGATTGCGCCAATCGTAAAACAGGCCGCGGCCGAGCCCGCTGCGGACGACAGCCTTGAGAAACTGCTTCGGGATGATCTGGTCGGTATCGACGTTGGGCCGATCGAGCGGGGCGACAATGCCGGTGAAATTCTTGAAGGGTTTCATCGATGCGGTTTCCTTTCGCTCGCCGTGGCCGTCAGCGGCTCGCCCATTCGCGCACGTCGACAAAATGGCCCGCGACGGCCGCCGCCGCCGCCATGATCGGGCTGACCAGATGGGTGCGGCCGCCCTTGCCCTGGCGCCCCTCGAAATTGCGGTTCGAGGTGCTGGCGCAGCGCTCGCCGGGCTGCAGGATGTCGGGATTCATGCCCAGACACATGCTGCATCCGGCCTCGCGCCATTCGAAGCCGGCTTCCTTGAAAATGCGGTCGAGACCGAGCTTTTCGGCCTCGATTTTGACCTGCTCGGAGCCCGGTACGACTATCGCGTTGACGGTCGCGGCGACCTTGCGGCCCTTGACGATCGCCGCCGCCGCCTGCAGGTCGCTGACACGCCCATTGGTGCATGAGCCGATAAAGACGCGGTCAATCCGAACGTCCTCGAGCGGCACGCCGGGCGCGAGACCCATGTATTCGAGCGCCAGTTCGGCCGCGCGCCGCGCGGTCGGGTCGGCGAAGCTGCCGGGGTCGGGAACCTTGCCGGTCACCTCGGTGACCATCCCGGGGTTGGTGCCCCAGGTGACCTGCGGCGCGAACCCGGAGGCGTTGAACGCGATCGCGCGGTCGAACTTCGCGCCTTCATCGGTGCGGAACTTGAGCCATTCGCGCGCCAGACGGTCGAAATCCGCGCCCGCGGGCGCATATTGCCGCCCGCGCAGATAATCGACGGTCTTCTGATCGGCCGCGATCATGCCGGCGCGCGCGCCCCCTTCGATCGACATGTTGCAGACGGTCATCCGCTCTTCCATCGAGAGCGCCTCGAAGGTCGAACCGCGATACTCGATCACGTGGCCGGTGCCGCCGTCGGTCGTGATTCGCCCGATAATGCCGAGAATCACGTCCTTGGCCGTCACGCCGAGGCCGAGTTGCCCGTCCACCCGCACTTCCATCGTGCGCGGCTTCGCCTGCCACAGGCATTGCGTGGCCAGCACGTGTTCGACCTCGCTGGTGCCGATACCGAAGGCAAGCGCGCCAAAGGCGCCGTGGGTCGCGGTATGGCTGTCGCCGCATACGATCGTCATGCCCGGCTGCGTCAGGCCCAGCTCCGGCCCGATCACATGCACGATCCCCTGCTCGACCATCCCGAGATCGAACAGCTTGACGCCGAACGCGCGACAGTTCTCGCGCAGCGTCTCGATCTGCAGCCTGGCGTCGGGGTCGGTAATCGGGAGCGAGCGATCGGTGGTCGGCACGTTATGGTCCATCGTCGCGAAGGTGCGGTCGGTCCGGCGCACCTTGCGGCCAGCCGTGGCGAGTCCCTCGAAGGCCTGCGGCGAGGTGACCTCGTGAATCAGATGGAGGTCGATATAGATGAGCGCCGGCTCACCGGGTTGTTCGCGGACGAGATGGGCATTCCAGATTTTATCGAAGAGCGTTTGCGCGGCCATGGCGTTAGATTGGCTCCTTCGTTTGAACCCCGAAGCATATCAGGATCGGCTGGGGGGCGCCTAACGAGATTGCCGAAAAAAGGGCCGCGAACGGTCCGATCGCGGATGGTCTTCGCGCGCGCAGGATCGGCGGCCACGGCGCGGAAACGCCGGCCGGCCCGAATCTCGCCGGCGCTTGCTGGCCGATTATTTGATTCGATGCGTTGGGGCGGCGCGTTCGGCGTGCGCGAGGCCGCGCGTCACGGCGTCGTCGCCGAAGCGGCGCGCCACCGCGTCGAGCGCGCGATTCAGCCGCGCATTGCGCGCGACCGCCGCCGCGGCCGCCGGATCGAACAGCCCCAACTGACGCGGATCGGCGCGTTCCAGATTATGCGCCTGAAGACCGGCGAGGCGGATTTTCTCACTGCGGGCGGCGCGCGCCAACAGGGTCCGGGCGGCGCGCATGATCGCCGCGCCGTCGTCGGTCGGAACGTCGAGCGAAAGGCTCCGCGTGACCAGCGGATAACGTCCGCCGCCCAACGGCCGCGCCAGCTTGAGCTTGAGCGTGATCGTGCGCGCGTGGACACGGTCGGCGCGCAGCCGCCGGCCGAGCGCCTCCGCGTGGGCGAGCAGCGCGCGCCCGAGCTCTTCGGACTCCGGCTTCAGGTCGCGCGCGAAAGTGCTCTCCTCGCCGTAGGATTTACGCTGCCAGTCGGCGACGACAGGACGCGGATCGCGGCCCAGCGCAAGCTCCCGCAGATGCGGTCCGAAGCCGCCGAAGAGCGCACGCAGCGCGCCCGCGTCGCGCCGCGCCAGGTCGCCGATCAAGCGGACGCCCGCGCGATGCATCCGTTCGAGCGTGACCCGTCCGACGCCCCATAGCCGCTCCACCGGCAGCGGGTCGAGGAACGCGCGCAGATGCTCCGGGCCGATCGCCAGCAGGCCGTCGGGCTTGGACAGGTCGCTGAGGATCTTCGCGGCCATCTTGACCGGCGCGACGCCGACCGAAACCACCAGTCCGGTGCGTTCCAGCACGCGCCGTTTGAGCGCGCGGGCGGCCTCCAGCGGCGGACCCAGCAGCCGTTCCGTTCCGGTCAGATCGAGAAAAGCCTCGTCGAGCGAAAGCGGCTCGACGATCGGGCTGAAGCTCGCGAAGACCTCGCGAATCGTGCGCGAGATATCGGCGTAACGATCCATCCGGCCGGGCACGAAAATGCCTTCGGGGCAAAGCCGCCGCGCCTCGACCGTCGGCATCGCGGAGCGTACGCCGAAGCGGCGCGCCTCGTACGAGGCCGAACTCACGACGCCGCGGTTCGAAGCGCCGCCGACGATCACCGGCCGGCCCCGCAGCTCCGGACGGTCGAGCATTTCGACCGAGGCGTAAAAGGCGTCCATGTCGGCGTGCGCGATCACGCGGCCCCATCCGGCGGGCGCGCCCGCTTCCGGCATCGCGTGATCGTTCGACTTCGCCCGGGCCATCGCGAATCGCCTCCGCCGGTATTATCGCATCGAGCGGCGCGATCCGGCAGCGGCGGCGCGGAGCGGCGGCGCTAATTGCCGAGGAAAGAGTCGATCGCTTCCGCGGCGCGTTCGCCGCTGGCGATACAGTCGGGGATTCCGACGCCGCGCAGATAGGCGCCGGCCAGCTCCAAACCAGGGATTTCGGACGCCATCCGCTCGATTTCGGCGACGCGGTCGAGATGGCCGACCTCGTATTGCGGCATCGCGTCGCGCCAGCGCCGGACCAGAGTGAGCGACGGTTCGGCGGTCACGCCGAGGAGGTCGCGAAATTCGTCGCGCGCCGCGGCGACCATCTCCGCGTCGCTCAGCGCCATCAGTTCGCGATTCAGCGCGCCGCCGATAAAGGCGCGCACGAGGATCGTTCCACCCGGGGCGCGGCCGGGATATTTGAGACTCGAAAAGCTCCCGGCGATAATGCGCCGCCGTTCGGCCGCCGGCACGACGAAGCCGAAGCCGGCCGGCGCGACCGGGAAATCGCCGGCGCGCCAGGCGAAGTTGACCACGGCGGCCGAGGCGTAAGTGATCGCCGCGAGCTTAGCGCTCAGCGCCGGATTCGACTCGGCAAGCGCGGCGGCGGCGGCAAAGGCGGGCGTGGCGCAGACGATCGCGTCGGCCGAAGTCTCGCCGCCGCCGGCAAACCGCAGACGCCAGCGCGCCGGGCCGTCGCCGGCGTCCGGAACGATCGACGCGACCGCGCGGCCCATCCGCAGCGAATCGTCGAGCCGCGCCGCCAGCGTCTCGACGATTCGGCTGACGCCCGTGCGGAAGCTCACGAACAGGCTCCAGCGCGCGCCGCTCGAACCCCGCGTCGCGGATTCGCGCGCGCGTCCGGCCGCGCGCAGCCCGCGAATCACGCTGCCATGCTCCCGCTCCATCGCGACGAAGCGCGGCAGCGTCGCGCCGATACTGAGCCGTTCGGGGTCGGCGGTGTAGATGCCGCCGGCGAGCGGTTGCGCCACCCGCGTCAGGACTTCGTCGCCGAAGCGGCGGCGCACGAACCCGGCAAGGCTTTCATCGTCGGTCGCGCGGCGGCGCGGGATCAGCGGTTCGAGCGCCATCCTGAGCTTGCCAAGCGGACTGAACAGCGGACTGCGGATCACCGGGCCGATCCGGGCCGGCGCGAGCAGCGCAAAGCCCTCGGGCAATTCGACCAGCCGGCCGCGATGGACGACGAAGGTTTTGCGGAATTGTTCCCGCGTCGGCACGAGTTCGCCGGCGATCCCGAGCCGTTCGGCGAGTTTAATCCCGGCGGGCTTTTCGGTGAGAATCGAATCGGCTCCGGTCTCGATAATCAGATCGCCGCGGCGCACGGTCTCGAGCGCTCCGCCCAGACGCCGGTCGGCCTCATACACTTCGATCGCGATCGGCCGCCGCTTCGCCTCGGCCAGCTCGCGCAACCGATACGCCGCGCTCAGGCCGGCGATCCCGCCGCCAATCACCGCGATTGTCCTCGCGCCATTCGCCGCCATCGCCATTCACTCCCCGCCGGCGGCGCCGGCACAGGTTCGCGCCAGCGCCGCCATCATTTCGATAAAGCGCGGATGGTCGCTGACGGTCGCCGCCCGCACGAACGCGACGCCGGCGGCGCGCGCGGTGGCGGCCGCCTCGATATCGAGATCGTAAAGCACCTCGACATGATCGCAGACGAAGCCGATCGGAATCACGATCGCGGCGCGCCCGGCCATTCCGCGCAGGACCTCGTTGATGTCGGGTTCGAGCCACGGATCGCGCGGTCCGCCGCTGCGGCTTTGATACGCGATTCGCCACGCCGGGCGGCCCAGCCGCGCGGCGACCAGCGCCGCGGATTCCATGAGCTGGGCGACATACGGCGCGCGCGCCGCCATCGCGGCCGGGATACTGTGCGCGGTGAAGATCAATTCCGCGGCCGCGCCAGCCGCCGGATCGAGCCGCGCGATCGCTTCATTCGCGCGGTCGGCGACGGCGGCGACGAAACGCGAATCGTTATGCCACGGCGCGGGATATACGACCTCCGGCGCCCCCGGCCCAATCCGTTCGCGCGCCGCGGCGACATCGCTTTGGTAGCGCTCCCAACTCGCTGCACAGCGATGCGGCGCCAGGATAAAGCCGAAGACGCGCCGCGCGCGGCGTTCCATCAGTTCGCGCAGGGCGTCTTCGATAAACGGCGCCGTATTGCGCATCCCGACCGCAACCGGCGCATCGACGCCTTGAGCGGCGAGGGCGGCGCGCAGCGCGGCGGCCTCGCGCATTGTCAGATCGTTGTACGGCGAGCGTCCGCCGAGCAGCTCATAATGATGGACGACGGTTTCGTAGCGATCGCGCGGGACCGGCCGGCCTTGCAGCACGCGATCGAGAAACGGCCGGATCTGATCGGCCGCGGTCGGTCCGCCGAAGCCGATTATGATCACGGCGTCGCAAACTGAAACGTCGCTCGGCCCGGAACTCATCGCGGGAAATATCGCCACCGCCGCGACGCGCTCAGCGCGCGCTCAACTCATGCACCGCGTCGACCAGCGCGATCGCGTGATCGACCGGGGTTTCGGGCAGGATCCCGTGGCCGAGATTGAAGATATGGCCGGGGCGGCCGGCGGCGCCGGCAAGAATCGCACCCGCGCGGCGGCGAATCTCGTCGGGCGCGGCGAACAGCGCCACCGGATCGAGATTGCCCTGCACGCCGACGCCCTCGCCCAGTCGCGTCCAGGCTTCGCCGAGATCGACCCGCCAATCGAGACCGATCACGTCGCCGCCCGCCGCGCGCATCAGCTCGAGCAGACTCCCGGTCGCCGTGCCGAAATGAATCACCGGCGCGCCGGGACGCACGGCCGCGATCGCGGCGCGCGAATAGGGCAGCACGTAGCGGCGATAGTCGTCCGGCCCCAGACATCCGACCCAGCTATCGAAAAGCTGCACCAGATCGGCGCCGGCCTCGACCTGAAGATTCAGATAGTCGCCGGTGACCCGCGCGATCATCCGCAT
>JAJXYM010000308.1 GCA_021780585.1 Deltaproteobacteria bacterium | reverse complement strand
TGCACGTATTTGCGCAGATAGCGCCTGAATTCGGGCACGCTTTGCACCAGCGGCGCGTGATGATCGCGCCAGTAACGGCTGAATTCCTCGCGCGTCAGGGCGGGATTGCGTTTGAGAAAGGCGATCATTTTGACCATTGCGGCGTCACCTCGCGCGGCATTCCGGAGCGTGGCGCATTGATAGCACGAATCGGGCGAAGCGGTTCAACGGACGCGCCGGTCATACGCCGCCCCTACCCAGCGCGGGCTTCATCTGGCACGATTAGGGGCTAAACCACCAATGAAGGAAATTATCGTTACGATTTTGCGCGCGGCGATCGCGCGCGCCCAGGCGCAAGGAAAGCTGAGCGCGGCGGCGGCGTCGGCGCCGATCGTGGTCGAGGCCCCGAAGGATTCCGCGCATGGCGACGCGGCGAGCAATCTCGCCCTGGCGCTGGCGCGGGGCGAAGGCAAGCCGCCGCGGGCGATCGCCACGGCGATTCGCGACGCGCTCGTGTTGCCGGCGGAGGTGACGGAGGCGACGGTCGCGGGGCCGGGTTTCCTGAACTTCCGGATGGCGCCCGCGTATTGGCATCAGGAGCTGAAACGGGCGGCGGCGCAAGGGCGGTCATACGTGAGTCCGCAAATCGGCGGCGGACGGCGCGTGCAGGTCGAGTTTCTTTCGGCGAATCCGACCGGGCCGCTGACGGTCGGTCACGGGCGCAACGCCGTGCTGGGCGACACGCTGGCGCGGCTCTTCGCGGCGACGGGATATCGGGTGACGCGCGAATACTATTTCAACGACGGCGGGCGGCAGATGAAGCTGCTTGGCGAGTCGGTGCGCGTGCGCTATCTGGAGGAGTTGGGGCGGCCGGCCGCGATGCCCGAGGACGGTTATCAGGGCGAATACATTCGTGAGATCGCGCGCGGCCTTCAGACGAATCACGGGGCGGCGCTCGCCGAAAACGCCGACCCGGAGATTTTCGTCAAGGCGGCGGTCGCGGCGATCTTCGCCGAGATCAAACAGACCTGCGAAAAATTGGGCGTCAGTTTCGACGTCTATACCAACGAACTCGACCTGATGCGCGACGGTCGGGTCGACGCGGTGATGGCGGCGCTGCGCGAACGCGGCCTGGTGGTCGAACGCGACGGCGCGCAATGGCTCGCGGGCGAGAAGCTGGGATTGCCGAAGGATCAAGTGCTGATTCGTTCGACCGGCGAGCCGACCTATCGCACGCCCGACATCGCCTATCATATCGACAAGCTCAAACGCGGCTTCGAGCTGATTATCGACGTGTTCGGGGCTGACCATATCGCCGAGCATGTCGGCGTGATCGCGGCGCTGAAGGCGCTGGGCTACGACACCGCTCCGATCCGCGCGATTATTTATCAGTTCGTGACGCTGACGCGCGCCGGCGAGAAGGTGAAGATGTCGACGCGCAAGGCAACCTACGTCACGCTCGATGAACTGATTGACGAGGTCGGCGTGGACGTCGTGCGGTTTTTCTTCCTCTTCCGCAAGCACGACAGCCATCTGGATTTCGATCTGGAGCTGGCGCGGCGTCAGGCGCCGGAGAATCCGGTCTTTTACGTGCAGTACGCGCACGCGCGGCTGGCCAGCGTGTTTCGCGAGGCGGAGCGGGCGGGACTGGCGCTGCCGGCGGATGCGGCCGGAATCGATTTGACGCCGCTTGGGTCCGAGGAGCTGGAGCTGGCGCGGCGCGCGGTCGCGTTTCCCGAGGTGGTCGCGGGGGCGGTCGCGGACCTGGAACCCCATCGGATACCGTTTTACCTGCTCGAGCTGGCCGGCGAGTTCCATCGCTATTACAACAAACCGGCGAATCGTATAATCAATCCCGACGATCCACGCCTCAGCATCGCCCGGCTATTATTGGCGCGCGCGCTCATGAACGGGATCGCCGGCGGATTGGGGCTGCTCGGCGTGAACGCTCCCGATCGAATGTGAGGTCGAGGCGGAATGCGGTTCGAAATCAAATCCGGCGGTATCGCCGCAATTCTGGGTGGCATCGCGGCGCTTTCGGGCGCCGTCTTCGTGCTGGGCTTGCTGGCGGGCTATGACGTCGGGCGCGAAAGCGAGTCGAGCCAGGCGCAGGTCGCGACCGCTTATCCGCTCGAAGCGTCGCCCGTGGCGGCCGCGTCGCCGGCCGCGGCTCCGGCCGCGTCGGTCGCCGGACGGTCCCCGGCCGCCACGCCGTCGCGGGTCGCGACGGCTGAATCCGGCTCGAACGGCGCGACGGGCGCGGGCAATGCCCATCAGCGGACCAAGCCGGTCGCGCGCGCGGCGAACGCCGACGAAACCGCCAGCGACGAGAGCGACGCTGCTGACGACTCCGGATCGGCGGCCGACGAAGCTACCGCGCCCGCCGCGGAAGCGACCGTGGCGGGGTCGCGCCGCACGGCGTCGGCCGCGCCGCTCAAAGCCGCGCCGAAGCAGGCGAACCGGCGGCATCCGTACAATATCCAGATTCAGGCCGCGATGGATCGCAATGGCGCCAACGAGATGATGCGGCGGTTGCAAAATCTCGGCTACACCGCTCATCTGACGCCCACCCAGTTGGCCGGACAGACCTGGTACAAGGTCGAGGTTGGACCGTACGCGACCCAGGCGGAGGCGGAGGCCGCGCAATCCCAATTGCGCTCGCGCTATAACAGCGCGTATGGCGGCGCGGGCGTCGCCGCGCCGTCCAGCGCCGCGCCCTCCGGCGCCGGCGCGGAGACGGGGGATTGACATCGCGGGCCGACGCTGTTTGACTAGTCACGAATGAAGTCGATTACGAACCGGAAGGCATGGGCGAACTGGCGGTGGCGCCAGCAAGCGTTCGCCTGCGCTCCGGTTTTGTAGATCGGCGCAAAACCGAAGCTCCGCAAGGGCCGCAGGCGAAACGT
Organism: Deltaproteobacteria bacterium; assembly: GCA_021780585.1. Taxonomy (GTDB): domain Bacteria; phylum Desulfobacterota; class Binatia; order Binatales; family Binataceae; genus JADMIL01. The sequence goes on along the minus strand of JAJXYM010000308.1, from coordinate 3,453 downwards.
CCTGCGGCCTTTTTTGTTTGGTCACAGGCTAACGCCGGCGGCGGCGGGAGGTTGCGATGGAGGTACAGCAGATGCTCACGCCCAGCGAGCGCGAGTTCGAGGCGCTGGCGGCCGAAGATTTCGACCTGGTGCCGGTATGCCGCGAGATTCCCGCCGACATGGAAACGCCGGTCTCGGCCTTCCTCAAGATCAATCGCGGCGATTACGGGTTCCTGCTCGAAAGCGTGCGCGGCGGCGAAAAATGGGGCCGCTACACCTTTCTCGGCGCGGAACCGTCGGTCGTGATTCGGGCGCGCGGCGAGCGGATGGACCTGCTGCGGCCGGGACGCGAAATCGAATCGCGCCACGTCGCCGATCCGTTCGCGGCGCTGCGCGACGAAGTCAAGCGCCGGCGCGCCCCCGAAATGCCCGGCCTGCCGCGCTTTTTCGGCGGCGCGGTCGGCTTTCTCGCCTACGATATCGTTCGCCGCTTTGAGCCGCGCGTGCCCGCCCGCGCCCATGACGACCTCGGCGTGCCCGACCTCTGCATGATGTTTACCGACACCGTGCTGGTCTTCGACAACGTGCGCCAGTCGCTCAAAATTATCGCGACGGTCGCGCCGCGCGAGTTCCCGTCCGCTCGTCACGCCTATCTGCACGCGCAGGCGAAAATCGACGAGATGGCGGCGCGGCTGGCCGTCCCCGCCGTGGCCCCGTCGCTCGGCGGTCCGGGCGGCGCGCCGCCCGGCGAGATCCGGATCGAGTCGAACCAGACGCGCGAAGGCTATATGGCGATGGTCGAGGCGGCCAAGGAATATATCCGCGCCGGCGACATTATCCAGGTGGTGCCGTCGCAGCGCTTCGAGGCGCCGCTCACCGCCCATCCGTTCAACCTCTATCGCAGCCTGCGGACGATCAATCCGTCGCCGTACATGTTCTATCTGCGCCTCGGCGACCTTACCCTGGTTGGCGCCTCGCCTGAAACAATGGTGCGAGTCGAGGGGCGGCGGATTACGTTGCGGCCGATCGCGGGAACGCGCCGGCGCGGAGCCAACGAGAGCGAGGACCTGGCGCTCGAACGCGAACTGCTGGCCGATCCCAAGGAGCTGGCCGAGCATGTGATGCTGGTCGATTTGGGCCGCAACGACGTCGGCCGCGTCGCCGAAATCGGTTCCGTCAAGGTTACCGAACTGATGACCGTCGAACGCTATTCGCACGTGATGCATATCGTGTCGAACGTGGTCGGCGAACTGCGCGGCGAATTCGACGCCTTCGACGCCTTCCGCGCGACCTTTCCGCAGGGCACGGTCTCGGGCGCGCCGAAAATCCGCGCGATGGAGATTATCGACGGGCTCGAGCCGGTCCGGCGCGGCGTCTATGCCGGCGCGGTCGGCTATTTCAGCTACACCGGCAATACCGACACCGCGATCGCGCTGCGCACCCTGCTGGTCAAGAACGATCGCGTCTATATCCAGGCCGGCGGCGGCGTCGTCGCCGATTCCGATCCGGCGGCCGAATACGAGGAATCGGTCAACAAGGCGCGCGCGATGATCCGGGCGCTCGGCGCGGCGCGCGATTTCGAACGCGCGGCGGCGCGGAGGTAGCACGCCATGAAACTCCTGATGATCGATAACTACGACTCCTTCACCTACAACCTCGTGCAATATCTGGGGGAGTTGGGCGTCGCGGTCGAAGTGCGCCGCAACGACGCGATCGACGTCGCCGGCGCGCGCGCGCTCCAGCCCGACGCGATCGTGATTTCGCCCGGCCCCTGCACCCCCGCCGAGGCCGGCGTTTCGGTCGCGATTCTGCGCGAGCTGGCCGGCGAACTGCCGATGCTCGGCGTCTGCCTCGGCCATCAATGCCTCGGCGAGGCCTTCGGCGCCAAAATCGTCCGGGCGGCCCGCCTGATGCATGGCAAGACCTCGCCGATCCTGCACGACGGCCGGACCATCTTCGCCGGCCTGCCGAATCCGTTCGAGGCGATGCGCTATCATTCGCTGCTGGTCGCGCCGGAATCCGTGCCCGGGTGCCTCGAAGTCAGCGCGCGCACGGCGGAGGGCGAAATCATGGGCCTGCGCCATCGCGCGCATAAAATCGAAGGCGTGCAGTTTCATCCCGAATCGATCGGCACGCGCGAGGGCAAGGATTTGTTGCGCAACTTTCTGGCCGGAGTCGGCGCATGAGCGTCCTGCGCGAGGCTTTCGACCAGGTCCTGCGCGGCCGTTCGCTCGACGCCGCCGGCGCGGAGCGCGCGCTCGGCGAGATCCTCGACGACGTCGCGCCTGACGCGCTGGTCGCCGGATTCCTGGTCGCCCTCAGGATGAAGGGCGAGACCGCGGCCGAACTCAGCGGCGGCGTCCGCGCGCTGCTCAAACGCGCCCGCCCGCTCGACCTCGGCGCAGCTCTGCTCGATACGGCGGGCACGGGCGGCGACGGCGCCGGCACCTTCAATATCTCCACCGCCGCCGCGATCGTCGCCGCGACCGCCGGCGTCCGCGTCGCCAAGCATGGTAATCGCGCGGCCAGCGGACGGGTCGGCGCCGCCGACGTGCTCGAGCGCTTCGGCGTGCGGCTCGAGCTCGACCCCGCCGGGCTGGCGCGATGCCTCGCGCGGGCCGGATGCTGTTTCGTGTTCGCGCCGACCTACCATCCGGCGCTCGCGCGCCTGGCCGGGATGCGCCGCACGCTTGGGATTCGCACCGTGTTCAACCTGATGGCGCCGCTGGCGAACCCGGCCCGGCCGCGCCGCCAGTTGCTCGGCGTATCCGAACCCCGGTTGCTGCGGCCGATGGCCGAGGCGCTCGCCGCGCTGGGCGCGGAGCATGCGATGGTCGTGCACGGCGGCGACGGGCTGGATGAAATCTCCCTCGGCGCGCCCACGCGCGTGGTCGAGGCGCGGCGCGGCGAACTGCGCGAATACGAGATTTCCCCCGAAGCGTTCGGTCTCAATCCCGCCAGCGCCGCCGATTTCCTCACCGCCGATTCCGTCGACGCGGTCGCGATGCTGACCCGGACGCTTGCGGGCGAAGCGGGCGCGGCGCAGGATGTTTTGGCGCTCAACGCCGGAGCCGCGATCTATCTTGGCGCCGCCGCCGCGACCATGGCCGAGGGTGTCGCCGCCGCGGGCGAAATCCTCGCCTCCGGCCGCGCGCTCGCAACCCTGGAGGCGCTGCGTCAGGCGAGCCTCGCGCCGGCGCGGGCGGACTGAACGCGGAGTTGCCCGATGCCTTCGATTCTCGACGAAATCTTTGCCGCCAAGCGCGCCGAAGTGGCCGCATCCCGCGCGCGCGCGCCGCTCGCGGAAGTTGCCGCCGCCGCCCGGCGCGCGCCCGCGCCGCGTGACCTTGTCGCCGCGCTCCGCGCCCGCGCCCCGGCGATTATCGCCGAGCTCAACCGCGCCCCGCCCAGCACGGCCGCTATTTTCCCCGGTCTCGAGCCGGCCGCGGTCGCCCGCGACTCCGCCGCCGGCCG
>JAJXYM010000007.1 GCA_021780585.1 Deltaproteobacteria bacterium | reverse complement strand
ACTTTGGCGGCCGGTCTCGACCTTGAGCGCCGGCTCGCGGCCCGACTCGACAATTTTTTGACGGCGCCGTTGGGGAAGGCGGCGGCCATGCGGCCAGCGCCGCGCAGGAGGTTAATCAGTCCGTGAACACCGTGAACTTCATCTCGATCCCCGGCTCGATCGCGCCCGAACAGGAAATTGTCGTCTTTGGGCAAAATCGGCTCACCTATGCCGAATTGAACGATCTGGTCGCCCGGCTCACCGCCGTCTTCCGGCGCGAGGGCCTCAAGCCGCGCGACGTGCTGGCGATCCTCGACACCAACTCGCATCTTTATATTGCGAGCTATTACGCCGCCGCCAAGGCCGGGCTGACCTTTCTGCCGCTCAATTATCGCGCCAAGGAACCGGAACTCGAATACATGATCAATACCGCGAACGCCCGCCTGCTGCTGGTCGGCGATCGCTATATCGATCTGGTCAAACGGATTCATCCGAAGCTCAATGGGATCAAATGCATATCGATCGGCGAGAGCGACGGCGGAATCGCCCGCCTTGCGCACCTTGCCGCCGATGTCGAGCCGGACGAAAACGAAACGGAGATCGAGGAAGAGGACGTGTCGGTGCTGATGTACACCAGCGGCACCACGTCACTGCCCAAGGGCGTGATGCTGAGCTTTCACGACTTCACCGCCTACGTTACGGCGAATGTCGAGATGGCGGACGGCACCGAACGGGGCGTCTTTCTGGTATGCGCGCCGTTTTACCATATCGCCGGCACCACCGCGATGATGACGAATCTGTGGACCGGCCGGAAGATGGTCGTGATGCCGCAGTTCGATCCGCGCAACTGGCTCGAACTGGTGCGGCGGGAAAAGGTCACCCACGCCTTCGTCGTGCCCACGATGATGAAGCAGTTGCTCGACGATCCGACCTTTCCGAAGTGCGATTTTTCCTCGCTGACCAATCTCGCCTACGGCGGCGCGCCGATGCCGGTTGCGGTGATTCGGCGGGCGATCGAGGCGTTTCCCAAAACCGTCGGCTTCGTCAACGCCTACGGGCAGACCGAGACCACCTCGTCGCTGACCGTGCTCGGCCCCGACGACCATCGGATTGAAGGCACGCCGGAACAGGTCGAGCTCAAGCTGAAGCGGCTCAATTCGATCGGCAAGCCGCTGCCCGACGTCGAAGTGCGCGTGCGCGACGAGGACGGCAAATTCCTCGACGCCGGCCAGGTCGGCGAAATCATTATCCGCACTCCGCGTATCATGAAGGGCTACGCCGGCCGCAAGGACGACGCCGCATTGGCCGACGGCTGGCGCGCCACCGGCGACCTCGGCTGGCTCGATCACGAAGGCTATATCTTCTTCGCCGGGCGCAAGGACGACATGATTATCCGGGGCGGCGAGAATATCGCGCCGGCGGAGATCGAAACCGTCCTGATGAGCCATCCGGCGGTTGAAGAGGCCGCGGTAATCGGCGAACCGTCGGTCGAATGGGGCCAGACGGTGAAGGCCTTTGTCGTCCTGCGCGAGGGTCAGCGGGCCGACTTCAGGGATATTCAGGAGTTCTGCCGCACGCGGCTGGCAAGCTTCAAGCGGCCGGAAGCGGTCGAGTTTATCCCTGAACTGCCGAAGAACGCGCTGGGCAAAATCCTGCGCAAGGAATTGCACGCGCGCAGGCCGGCCGAGGCCTGAGCCGCCCGCGTCTTAACGATGGCGAATCCTCCGCGAACTGCGCGCGCCGCCTCACGTTCGCGTGACGGCGGGCCGCGACCCGCGTCGGCGGCGGCGTCCGCGCGCGCGGCGGCGCACGCCGATCCGGGCGCCGTCGAAATCACGCTCGCCGACGGCGTGATGGTCGCGACGCTGCGGAGGCCCGGCGTGGCGAATCGGGTCAGCCATGCGATGGCGCGGGAGCTGATCGATCTGGCCGAAACGGTCGAGGACGACGACGAGATTATCGCCCTGGCGATTACCGGACACGGCGCCGAATTCGCTTGCGGCTTCGACCCCGACGTCGATCCCGAGCTGGTCGAGACGCTGGCGCGGATCGGCAAGCCGACCGTCGCGATTATCAACGGCGATATCGGCGACGAGGCGCTGGAACTGGCGATCGCGCTGGATTTGCGCGCCGCCGTCGCGACCGCGCGTTTCACGCTGGGCCAGCTCGCGCGCGGCGCCCTGCCTCGCTTCGGCGGCACGCAGCGGATGCCGCGGCTGATCGGGGCGGCCCACACGCTGCGGATGCTGCTTGCGGGCGCGGCGCTCGACGGTGAGGAAGCGTTGCGGCTCGGCCTCGTGACTTATTTGGCCCGCGACCGGCGCGATCTCGAGCGTGTGACGCGCGATCTGTTCGGCGCGCTCAGAACCCGCGGAGCGCTCGGGATGCGGCTGGTCAAAGACGCCGTGCGCAAGGGCCGCGACATGACGATCGAACAGGGCATCAGACTTGAAGAGGACTTGTACGCCTTGCTACAAACCACGGCCGACCGCGCCGAGGGCGTGGCGGCGTTTTTGCACAAGCGCAAACCGCTGTTCAAGGGCGCATAGGCGGAATTTCGTAAAACCAGGAGCTAGCGAACGAAATGGCGAATCAGCTTGGCAAGGTATATATCTGTGGCAAATGCGGCTCGCAGGTGATTGTCACCAAGGGCGGAGCCGGATCGATCAAGTGCTGCAACGCGCCGATGGAACAAAAGAAGTAGGCGCGCCACGCGCCGGCCGGCGCGGCCGGCGCGAACTCGCCCCATAAGGGTTGCCGCGCGATGCGCAAGGTTACGCTCAGCTTCGATAACGGCCCCGAGCCGGAAGTCACGCCGCGCGTGCTCGAAGTCCTGCGCGAGCGCGAACTCCGCGCGACCTTCTTCGTGATCGGCGAAAAGCTCGCAGATCCGACCCGGCGCGGATTGGCGCAACGCGCACAGCTCGAGGGCCATTGGATTGGCAATCACAGCCTGACCCATTCGGTTCCGCTCGGCGAGCGGCGCGACCGTGGCGCCGCCGCGATCGAAATCGGCCAGGCTCAGAACGCGCTCGGTCCGCTTGCCCGTCCCGAGCGCCTGTTCCGGCCGTTCGGCGGGGGCGGACGGCTCGATCGCTGTCTGCTGAGCCGTGAAGCGGTCGATTATCTGGTCGCCGGCCGTTACACCTGTGTGCTGTGGAACTGCGTGCCGCACGATTGGGACGATCCCGACGGCTGGGTCGATCGGGCGCTTAAGGAAATCGACGCGCAGCCGTGGACGCTGATCGTACTGCACGATCTGCCGACCGGCGCGATGCGCCATCTGGAGCGTTTCCTCGATCGATTGGCGGGGTCGGGAACGGAGCTCGTCCAGGAGTTTCCACCCGGATGCGTGCCGATTCGCGCGGGCGCGATCGTCGAACCGATCGACGGCTACGTCGCCGCGGCTGTCGCATGACCATGCGCCCGAACCAGGCGCCGGGGAGGTTAACGTGAGTTTGCTCGGCGTTTTGCTCGCCGGCCTGATTGCCGGATGGATTACCGGCAAGCTGATGCACGGCGCGGGCTACGGCCTCTTCGCCGATATCGTGCTGGGACTGATCGGCGCGGTGATCGGCCAATGGATTTTCATGCGGCTCGGAATCATGGCGTTTGGCGCGATCGGGTTTATCGCGATGGCGGTGGTGGGGGCGGTGATTCTGGTCGGCGCGATTCATCTGATCCGCGGCTCCCACACCCCCGTCGGCTGAGCGATCAACGATGGCGCGTGGCGACCCGCCGGCGCGGCGCCTCGATCGGTTGTTCCTCGGACGTCGACCGTCGGAGCCGCGGCAGCATGAACGCGAGATTGCGCTCGCGAAATTCCGCATCTTTCCAATCGTCGCCCGTGATAATTGAGCGGCAGCTCACTGTGCCGCATCGGCATCGCATCCGAAAACGCGGATTCGACTCGGCCAATCCGTAGTCGTAAGTCAGTTCCTCACCCTTGCGAATTCGCCGGCGGGCGACGAAATCGCCATGTTCGTCGAAGCCAACGTTCCCGTCGCATGAATGGTTCAGGTACCATTCGATCGTCAGCCGGTTGAAATCGAGCTTGTCGGGCGGGAGAAAACCTTCGGGCGTACCGATGCAGAAGGCGTAGATTTTTGAGCGAATTTCGTTAGAGCAATTACGAGCATCGGACCATTTTATTATTTCTTTATAATCCGCCGCGCCCAGTCCATGAGCTATGTGAGTTCCGCGGAACAAACTTCGGACAGAAAATACCCCTACACCATCGATTGCCGAGATTCCGATCTCCATGATGACGTTAGGATATCTGCATTTGATATCGTGCCTTTTCATCCTCAATAAACTTTCCGACTGAGTTTTGAATTCGGCTGAGAAACGCTCTCCGCTCTTTAATTGTTTGACCACATTCGCGGGAAGCGTAATCTCGGAATAAGGCTCGCAGCTCTCTGTACAGTGTCGGATCCTTCCATTTTAGTCTGAGTTTGGCGATATTGCCATTTCGATTGTTAATCGCAAAATAATATGCAGCGTACCATCCGAGAACGGAATCCCAAATCAAACCCTCATCCAAAACGCCTCGCTCAGAGAGCGCAGCAAACTCGACCAAAAATTCCAGTATGGGTTCTGTTTGTGGCAATCCTTGGCTCGCTCCCCACCGCGCTCGAACCCTCAACATTTCGGTAGACTCCCATCTGTTGGTCAACGTGATCAATGCGCTGACCTGATTCTGGATACGCAGAAGTCTTGCTTGAACTAAGATTATCAAGGCAGTTCCGATCGCGGCTCCAGCTTGTAATAGGGAAAGCCAATTGTTCCCGAACCAGATCGGATCGAGGAACACCAAAGTTGCGACGAATACCGTTGACGGAAAGGCAGCCGCCCGCCAAATGCGTGACTTTCGCTCAATGCGATGGTACCGGATTCGTTGAATTCGAATCCTTTTCCAATCGGCATAGGAACGCCTTAATAAATTTGCCATATTGACTTTATATAGCGTTGAAGCCGGGTTGGCTGAAGAGCACGCGGTCGGAGCCGAGGCGGCGCGTCAGCGCGGCGAGCAGATCGCGTTCGGCGCCCGGCCGGAACCATCCGGCGTGACCGAGCCGCGCGTACAGCTCCGCCATCCCGAGCGCTTTCGAGCGCCGGCCCGCGGCCCCGTCGCCGTCGAGCATCGTATCGATAACGACGCGATCGGCCGCGTCCGCCGCAAGCGCGGCGAAGCGTTCCGGATCGTTCGGCAGCATCGGCGCGATCGCCATCTGGGTCGCGATTCCGGCCACGCGCAGACGCCGCAGCGTAAGCAAACGGCGCGCGACCGACGGCGAAGTGGGCGTGAAGGCGCGGCGCACGCGCTCGTCGTCGGTCTCGAGCGTGATCGAGGCGATCGCCCGACCGCCCATCGCGGCCAGCAGGTCGCGGTCGCGCTCGACCAGCGGACTGCGCGTCTGCACGAGCAGGCGGCGGAGCGGAAATTTGCCGATGACCGCGAGCGACTGGCGGGTGAGACGGGCGCGCCGCTCGATTCCCTGATATGGGTCGGTCGCGCTCGCCATGAAGATGGTCGTCCGCTCGAGTTTACCGGCGCGAGCCAGCGCGGCGAGCTCCTTTTCGAGCAGTTCCGGCAGATTGGACTTGGCGACCACCCACGCGCCCCATCCGCCCGCGCGCGCGCCCGCGATCGGCAGCGCGCGCACGTAGCAGTAAGGGCATCCGCCAGCCGCTCCGAACGCGCATCCGAGGTACGGATTGAGCGAATAGGCGAAGCCGCTCAGGAAGCCGCCGGTAGGCGTCAGGGCGCGGCGGGCGGTGTGGAATTCATAACGGCGCATCGCGGGCGGACACGGCGCGCGCGGCGGATAATTCGCGCTGGTTCGCGGGATTGACATCGGCGCCGCCGTGGTCCCAAGATTATCCTATGAAGCGCACGATAATGGCATTGTCGGCGTTGGTTTTGCTGGGCCTGCCGGCCTTGGCGCATGCGCAATATTACGGCGACGAAGACAACAACTGGGGTCCGCCGCCATACAACGACGTTGACAACGGCCAATTGCTGCAGCTCGCGAGCTACGTGTTGTCGCCGTGTGGTTATCTGCTTGAATGGAGCATCTTCCGGCCGATGCATTACGTGGCCACGCAGACCTCGCTGACTCCGATGCTGAGCGGCGATACGGACCGGCGCTATTTCGGCGAGATCTCGAACGCGGCCCTGCTGCCGCCCAACACCTTTGCGCCCTTCAAGATGCCGGCAAATCCGAACGCGATGGAAGCCGAAACGACGCCGCCGGCCCCAGCCAACAAAGTCGTGGCGCCGTATGCTGGCGTCAAGGCAAAGACGGTTCCCGAAGCGAACGGCGTGATTTCCGGCCAGCCCGCCCTCCATTAGAACGGC
>JAJXYM010000237.1 GCA_021780585.1 Deltaproteobacteria bacterium | reverse complement strand
CCGATCTGCCCCCGCGCCGCGCGGCGCGCGCGGCGCCGTCACATATGCGACTTTGCGGGCGGCGCCGAACCGGCGATCGCCGCCGGTCGCGGCCCGGCGCAGCCGCACCACGGCGGCGTCGCTCGCGGTCAGATCGATCGCCGCGATCATCCGTTCATGGCCGCGCCACAAGCCCAGGATGCGCGCGGCGCGGGGCAATTCGACGCCGGCGCGATCGATATCGAATGAAATTCCGAGGGCCGCGCGATCGAGATAGACCGTGGCCACGCCATCGCGATCGACCCGCAGCTCGGAGGCGGCGGAGTTCAGCTCCGCTTCCGCCCGCACCAGCGCGGCGGCGGCGTCCAACAGTTCCGCCGGCGTCGCGCCCGCAAGTCCGCCGCCCGACAAAATCGGCAAATCGCCCGCGGCCGCGGGCGCGACCGGCCCGCGCAATACGCCTTGCGCGTCGAGCGGATAGAAGCCGTCGCCGCGTTCGACCAGCGCGATCGCCGCCGCCGGCGCCGCCGGCGCGGACGGAATCATCGCGCCATGGGCGAACAGCGCCGGCGCGATTCCCGACCGTCCCAGCAACGGACGCGGATCCAGCCAGGCCTCGACTCGCGTCGCGAAGGCGCGTCCCGGCCGGCTCAGTCCGGTCATCACGCCCAGCGCGAAGAACAGGCAGAGCGCGATTCCGGCCAGCCGCATCCCCCAATGGCTCGCCGCCGTCTTGCTGGTTTTTTTTCGTTTTGCCGCCGCCACCACCACCACCCGGATTCGTCACCACTCGCCGACGAATCTGACCTCCGGCTCAAGCCATACGCCGCTGCTTTCCCGGACCCGGTTGCGCGCCATCTCGATCAAGGCGCGAACTTCGGCGGCGCGCGCCCCACCAAGGTTGACGATAAAGTTCGCATGCTGGCCGGAGAACGCCGCGCCGCCCATCCGCGCGCCCTTGAGCCCCGCGCCCTCGAGCAGCCGGCCGGCGAAATTGCCCGGCGGGTTCTTGAAAATCGAGCCGGCGTTGGGCAATCCGCGCGGCTGGCGCGCCGCCCGCCGCGCGCGCAAGTCGGCGACGCGCGCTTGCAGCGCCTCGCGATCGCCAGACTCGAGTTCGAAATCGACCCGCGTGATGACGAATCCGGCCGGCAGATTGGTGCGGCGATAGGCGAAGCCGACTTCGTCTTTGGCCAGCGTGCGAATCTCGCCGGCGCCGGTGACGCCCTGAATTGCGACGACCACCCGCGCCATCTCGCCGCCGAACGCGCCCGCGTTCATCACCAGGCCGCCGCCGACGCTGCCCGGAATGCCTTCGCCGAATTCGAGTCCCGCCAGCCCGCGTTCGACCACCGCCTCGACCAGCGCGCCGAACGCCATCGCGGCCCCGGCTTCGACCCGCGTCTCTTCGATTCGGCAGCGGTCGAAACTCGCGCCGAGCTTGACCACGAGTCCGCGCACGCCGCGATCGCTGACCAGCAGATTCGTGCCCGCGCCCAGACACATCGCGGGCGTTGCCGCGCGTCTCGCGCCGGCGAGCGCGGCGGCAAGTTCTTCGGCGCTCTCGACCGTGACGAAAAGATCCGCCGGTCCGCCGATTCGGAACGAGGTCAGATCGGCCAGCGACTGGCCGCGGCCGACGCGCGCGCCGAAACGTTCGCTCAATTCGCGTTCAAGCGCGTTCATCGGAATTCGCCGCCTCGCCGAGCGTCGCCAGCAAGCGTTCGCCGATACGATAGACGTCGCCGGCTCCGGCCGTGATCACCAGGTCGCCCGCGACGGTCTCGGCCGCCAGCCGCGCCGCCGGGTCGCTTTCGTCGCCGATAAAGCGCACCTCCAGATGGCCCCGCGCGCGCAGCGCCTCGCACAGGCGGCGCGCGGAAACGTCCGCGATCGGCTCCTCGCCGGCGGCGTAAACGTCGTCAAGATAGAGCACGTCGGCGTCGTCGAAGGCGGTGAGAAATTCGTCGAACAGATCGCGCAGGCGGGTGTAGCGATGCGGCTGGAAGACGGCGACGATGCGCCGCCGGAAAGCCGCGCGCGCCGCGGCCAGCGTGGCGCGCACTTCCACCGGATGATGCGCGTAGTCGTCGAGCACCAATCGTCCAGCGGCCTCGCCCTTGATTTCAAACCGGCGCGTGATGCCGGAGAACGATGCGAGCGCGCGCGCCGCCGTTGCGAACGGAATTCCCAGTTCGAGCGCGACCGCGAGCGCCGCAAGCCCGTTGAGCGCGACGTGGCGCCCCGGCGTCGGAATCGTCACCGCGCCCAGCGGCTCGCCCTGGCGCAGCACCTCGAAGCGCGTCGCCAGCCCGTCGATTACGATATTTTCGGCGCGCAGATCGGCGTCCGCCGCGACGCCGTAGGTGACGATCGGCTTGCGCGCCGCCGCGATCAGGCCGCGCACGTTCACGCTATCGATCCCGAGCACCGCCGCGCCATAGAACGGCAGCCGGTTGATAAAATTGAGATACGCCTCGCGCACTCGCTCCATCGTGCCGTAATGGTCGAGATGCTCGGGGTCGATATTGGTGACCACCGCGATCGTCGGCATCAGCAGCAGAAACGAGGCGTCGCTCTCGTCGGCCTCGGCGACCATGTAATCGCCGCGGCCGAGCCGGACGTTGGCGCCAAGCGCGCGCAGATTCCCGCCGATCGCGACGGTCGGGTCGAGTCCGGCCTCCTCGAGAATCAGTCCCACCAGCGAGGTCGTGGTGGTCTTGCCATGCGTGCCGGCGATCGCGATTCCGACCCGCGCCATCCGCAGCAATTCGCCGAGCATCTCGGCGCGCGCGATCACCGGAATTTTCATCGCGCGGGCGGCGGCGACTTCAGGATTCGAAAATTTCACCGCCGACGAAATCACCACCGCGTCAAGCGCGGGCGTCAGATGCCCCGGATGGTGTCCGCGATCGATCCGGACGCCGAGCGTGGCCAGTCGCGCGGTGGTCGCGCTTTCGCGCAAATCGCATCCGCTGACCGCGAAACCCAGGCGCTGGCAGAGTTCGGCGATTCCGCTCATCCCGGCGCCGCCGACGCCGATGAAATGCAACCGGCGTGGCCGGGTGAGCAATCCGAGCGCGGCGGGAACGTGATTCATGCGGCCTCACGCTCCACGCCGACCAGTTCGAAGCAGAGCCGGGCGATCTGCGCGGCGGCATCGGGAAAGGCGGCTTGATGCGCCCGCTGCCCCATCGCGATCAGCCGCGACGGCTCCGCGATGATTTCCTTCAGGCGCGCGGCGAGATTCTCACTCAGGCGATCGTCATCGTTAACGATCATTGCGCCGTCCAGCCGCTCAATCACACGCGCATTCAATTCCTGTTGGCGGTCACGATGGAAAGGATAGGGCACGAAGATCGCCGGACGGCCGGCCAACGCCAGCTCCGAGACGGTCATCGCGCCGGCGCGCGCGATCACCAACTCGGCGGCATCGAGCGCCGACGCCATGTCGTCGATAAACGGCGACACCTGCGCGGCGATCCCCAGCTTGCGGTAGCCCTCCGTCACCAACTCCGCATCCGCCCCTCCGGTTTGATGGACGACCCGAAATTTTATAACACTATTATCAAGAATTTTCAAAGCACCTAGGACACCCAGGTTAAGCCGATGCGCTCCGCTCGATCCACCTAAAACGAGGATTTGAATTGGATCGGCGATCTTCCGCAGCGGCCCCGGAAGAAATCGCAGGCGCACCGGATTACCCGTAATTGCGGCCCGACCAGCCGGGAAGCATGCGGCGGTATCGGCGAAGCCGACACAGATACGGCGGGCAAAGCGCCATAGGACTCGATTCGACAAGCCAGGTCGCGTGTTTTGCTCCATTAGCACGAGCGGAATCCTGCTCAGGATCGCCGCGACCGCGGTCGGCGCGGAAGCATAGCCGCCCGCGCTGACGACCAGGTCGGCGCCGAACTCGCGCAGCAATCGGCGCGCCCGGCCGATCGCGGCGAAGAACTCCCGAAGCGCGCACAGTCGCGTCAACGGATCCTTGCCGCGCAATCCGCGCACCGGAAACAATTCGTAACGCAAGCCGCTTTGCGGCAGCCATGTCGCTTCGAGGCCATTCACCGTTCCGACGTGCATCACTGCGACGTCCGCGCGTTGACGGCGCAACTCTTCGCCCAGCGCCACGGCTGGAAACAGATGGCCCCCGGTGCCGCCCCCGGCGATTACCACTTTCATCTCACCGCCGGCCGGCGCGACAGCGCGAGCAGCACGCCCAGCGCCGCCATCGCCATCACGATCGACGTTCCGCCGTAACTCAGAAACGGCAGCGGCAGACCTTTCGTCGGCGCCATCCCGATTACCACGGCGATATTGACCAGCGCCTGGAGCGAAATCGTCGCGGTCAGGCCGACCGCCAGCAGGCTCGCAAACGGGTCCGGCTCCTCATGCGCGATACGCAAGCCGCGGAACAGGATCGCGCAGAACAGCGCGAACACCACCAATGCTCCGGCCAGACCGAATTCCTCGGCGACCACGGCGAAGACGAAATCCGTATGCGCCTGCGGCAGATAGAACATTTTCTGCCGGCCGGCCCCGAGGCCCGCGCCCCATTTGCCGCCTTCGCCGAGCGCGATCAACGACTGGATTAACTGAAAGCCGGCGCCGCGCGCCGTGCGCCATGGGTCGGCGAAGGTCGCGAGCCGCTTCATCCGATACGGTTTCGCGACCGCCTGCAGCGCCAGCACCGCGATCGCGCAGGCTCCGGCGCGGCCCAGATCGAGCAGTCGGGCGCCGCCCGCGAACAGCATCACGAACACGATCAGCGCGAGCATCACGGTGGTTCCGAAATCGGGCTGTTTGAGGACGATCGCGGCGACGATGCCGACCACGATCAGCGCGGGCAGCGGACCGCGCCGGAAGCTCGCCATTCGCTCCTGGCGGCGCTCGAGATAGTCGGCAAGGAAAAAGACCACCGCGAACTTGACCAGCTCCGACGGTTCGGCCAGCACCGGCCCGAGCCGCACCCATCGGCGCGCCCCGCCGCGCGTCACGCCGAGACCGGGAATCCAGATCAGCACGAGCATCACGACCGCCGCGATCATGAGCGGCGCGACCATCCGGCGCAGCCCCGTCACCGACAATTGCGCCAACGCGAACATCACGGCCGCTCCGGCCGCGATATGCAGCAGATGCAGCTTGAAAAAATGGAACGCGTCGCCGGTTTTTTCCTGACCGAGAAAATAGGTCGTGTTCAGCACCATCAGCAGGCCGAACGCGATCAGCGCCGCCGCCGGGACGCAGAGCCACGGATCGGGCCGCGCCTGGGCGACCGCTTCAAAGCGCCCGAACCAGCTCCTGAAATACGCGCCCACGTTCCGCATAGTCCCTGAATTGATCGAAACTGGAGCAGGCCGGCGACAGCAGCACGGTATCGCCCGGCCGCGCCCGCTCGGCGGCGATCCGCACGGCGTCGCCGAGCCCGGACGCGACTTCGATCGCGATCGCGCCGGCAAGCGCCGCGCGCAACTTCTCGCGCGCCGCGCCAATCAGAACCGCAAGCCGTCCGCGTGCGCCGAGCGCCGCGCGCAACGGCGCGTAATCTCCCCCCTTGTCGACCCCGCCGGCGATCAGGATGACCGGCGGACGCACCGCCGCGAGCGCTTCGACCACCGCGCCGACATTGGTGCCCTTGGAGTCGTCAACGTAACTCACGCCGCCCCTCTCGGCGACGAACTCAAGCCGATGCGCGAGCGGCTTGAAGTTCGCGAGCGCCCGCTCGATCGCCGGCGCTTCCGCGCCCATCGCGAGCGCCGCCGCCGCCGCGGCCATCGCGTTGGCGAGATTATGCCGTCCGCCGATCCGGAAGCGCGCGAGATCGATTTGTCCGGCCGCGTCGCGATAACGGTAGGCAAGGCCGCCACCCGCCGGCCAGATCGCGCCGGCGCCGCCGGCGGGATCGGCCGGCGGTTCGAGGCCGAAGCTGAAGACGCGCGCGCGCGCGTCCCCGGCCAGTCGCCAGACGTTGGGATCGTCGCGATTCAGCACAGCGCAATCGGTGGCGTCCTGAAACTCAAAGATTCGAGCCTTGGCGCGGCCATATTCGGCCAGGTCGCGATAGCGATCGAGATGGTCCTCGGTGAGATTCAGATGGACCGCGACGCGCGGATGGAAACTTTCGATCAGTTCGAGCTGGTAGCTCGAAACCTCGACCACGGCGGCGGCGAAGTCCCCGCCGGCCGCGTCCGCGATCGGCGTGCCGAGATTGCCGCCGACGAAAACGCGCCGTCCCGCCGCGCGCAGCATCTCGCCGATCATCACGGTGACGGTGCTTTTGCCGTTGGTGCCAGTGACGGCGACGATCGGCGCGCCGACGAAGCGCGATCCGAATTCGAGCTCGCCAATGATATGGATTCCGGCCGCCCGCGCCGCGCGCATC
>JAJXYM010000057.1 GCA_021780585.1 Deltaproteobacteria bacterium | reverse complement strand
GCGGGGCGGCTTTGGCCGCCGCCACAGCTCCGGCGGCGGCCGGCGACGGGGCCGCAATCGCGGCCGGGCTGAACAGGCTCGCCAGAATCAGGACGCGGGCGAAAATGATCGACAACGAACGCACTTGGGCCATCAGCGAACCCGGACAGTCTATCATCCGGCGCCGCGCGCTTCGACGCGCCCGGCCCGCGCCGCGGGCGGGATTCAGAATATCGGGCGGCGTTTTTCGAGAAACGCCTGGATCCCCTCGCGGTAGTCGCGGCCGAAGTAGACGTTGCGCCGCAAACCTTCGAGGTATTCGTAGGTGGCGGGCGCGATCGGCGTGGCTTCGCTGAGCGCGTGGATAGTCTCCTTGAAGGCGGCGATCGCGGCGGGCGAGCGGCTGGCGATGGTGCGGGCGATCGTGAACGTGCGCGCCTCGAGTTCGGCCGCCGGCACGATCTCGTTGACGATCCCGACCCGCAGGGCGCGCGCCGCCGGCAACGGATCGGCGGTGAAAAACATCTCCTTGACGATCGTCAGCGGGATCCGGCTCATGAAGTCGAGGAAGCCGGCGACATTGTAGGGCAGGCCGAGCTTGGCCGGCGTGATCGCGAAGGCGCAGGTTTCGTCGCCAAGAACGATATCGCAGCTCATCACGAGGTCGCAGGCTCCGCCCCACGCGCCCCCCTGGACCATCGCGATCACCGGCGCGGGAAAGCCCTTGACCGCGCGCAACAGGCGTTCGAGCGGATCGTTGTAGGGCAGGGGATCCTCGCCGGCGGTCGGCAGTTCGTCAACCGCGTGGCCGGCCGACCATACCTGGCCGGGCGCGGCGGACCGGAAGATCACCGCGCGGGCGCGGTCCGTCTTGAAGCGATCGAGGGCGGCGAGAATTTCGTCGATCATCGCGGCGCTGAGCGCATTGCGGCGGGCGTAGTGATCGAACGCGATCGTGCCGATCGAATCAGCGAGGTTGGCGCGAAGCAACGACATTGAGGACTCCCTTGTGCGCATCGACGGCGTCACGGCGGGACACGGCCGGCGCGTTTGAACGATACCGCGATCGTAACGGCGCGGCGCGCGAATGGCGACGGAGCCGGACGCGGCGCAGCGGAGAGTATGACGGTCGGCGATGCGGCCGGAGAAAAAGAAGGGCGGCAGGCAGTGGGGAGTCTGCCTGCCGCCTGGGGGGGAGCGAGGACTTTTGGGGATCGCGCGCCTCGCTGACGCGGAGGCTTAACGCGACGCGGTGGTCGGCGTCACCCAGTTCGGACTCGGCGGCAGCGCGGCCGTCGCCGTGTTGGCGTCGCGCGCCGCGGTGTCATAGCGACCGAATTCGAACATCCGCTGGGCGGCGAGATAATCGCTTTCCGCGGTCGGGTTATAGGAACCCGCCTCTTCGGCCGCGATCAACCGCGCATGCAGATCGTCGAGCTGGTCCTGAACCTGTTGCTGGGTCGGCACTACGTCGGCGGTGATGGCCTGGACCTGATCGGTGTCGAAGGCCGCGGCCGGAAGCGCGGCGGCGCCAACGAACGAAAGCACGCCGGTGAGCGCCAAGACCATTCTGAGGTTTTTCATAACGACAGCACTCCTCAGTCAAGTAAGTTGAGCTGGCGTCGGCGGAGAGGTCCGCCGTACGCCGCCCGGGTCGGATATTTCGAGAAGCCAGTTTCGTGCCAGCGATGCGTTGAGTGGGCGGGAAAACTTCAGGCGATTTTTTCAGTCCGCAAAAATGCAATAAATTCCACAGTCTACAAACAAAAACGAAGAGTTCCATGAGGAGCTGATGACGGAATCGCCGGGTCTGCGAAGATCTGGCGATCGCGATCCATTCGGAGAATTCTTCGCAATTTACGAAATTTCCTGCCTATGCCACAAATAAATGGCGAAACACGATCGTGTAGATAGGATTCTTCGGCTTCGCCCCAGAATGACAAGAATCGCGATTGGAAGCGTGGAAAAGCGGCGGGCGGCGGGAAAAGACCCGCCGCCCGGCTCATCGAACTATCGCGGTCGCGGACGCGTCAGGCCGCGGCTCACGCGTCGTAATAGAGATGGAATTCATACGGATGCGGGCGCAGGCGAATCGCGCTCACTTCCTTGGCCATCTTGTACTCGATCCAGGTTTCGACCAGGTCCTCGGTGAACACGTCGCCCTTGAGCAGGAACTCATGGTCCTTCTTGAGATTGGCGAGCGATTCCTCGAGCGACGCCGGCATGCTCGGCACTTCGGCCAACTCCGCCGGCGACAGCGCGTAGATATCCTTGTCGAGCGGCTGGCCGGGATCGAGGCGGCGCTGGATGCCGTCCAGACCCGCCATCATCATCGCGGCGAACGCGAGGTACGGATTGCAGGTCGGGTCGGGGAAGCGCACTTCGATCCGCTTGGCCTTGGGCGACGGCGAGTACATCGGGATCCGCACCGAGGCCGAACGGTTGCGGCTGGAGTAGGCGAGATTGATCGGCGCCTCGAAACCGGGAACCAGCCGGCGATAGGAGTTGGTGCCCGGATTGGTGAAGGCGGCGAGCGCCGGCGCGTGATGCAGAATGCCGGCGATATAGTGCATCGCCAGCTCGGACATCCCGGCGTAGCCATTGCCGGCGAACAACGGCGTTTCGCCCTTCCAGAGGCTCTGATGGGTATGCATGCCGGTGCCGTTGTCGCCGAAGATCGGCTTGGGCATGAAGGTCGCGGTCATGCCGTGGCGCGTGGCCACGTTCTTGACGATGTATTTATACCAGGTGAGCCAGTCAGCCATCTTGACCAGCGATTGGAAGCGCATGTCGATTTCGGCCTGACCGGCGGTCGCGACCTCGTGATGCTGCTTTTCGACCCGGATGCCGACCTGCTCCATCACCAGCACCATCTCGGTGCGGATATCCTGCAGGCTGTCGGTCGGCGGCACCGGGAAGTAGCCTTCCTTATTCTTGACCTTGTAGCCGAGATTGAGGCCGCCCTTGAGCGAGTCCGCGCGTCCGCTGTTCCAGTTGCCCTCGTTGGACTCGATAAAGTGGTAGCTGGAGTTTTGCGTGGTGTCGAAGCGGACGCTGTCGAAGATAAAAAATTCCGGCTCGGGACCGAAGAAGGCGACGTCGCCGATGCCGGTGGATTTGAGATAGGCCTCGGCCTTGCGCGCGACGTTGCGCGGATCGCGGCTATAGTCAGCGCGGGTGATCGGATCCTGAACCGTGCAGATCAGCGAGAGGGTCGGATCCTTGGTGAAGGGGTCGAGCACGGCCGTCGCCGGATCGGGGATGACGAGCATGTCGGAGTTGTCGATGGCTTGCCAGCCGCGAATCGACGAACCGTCGAAGCCGAGGCCCTCCTCGAACGGCGCCTCGTCCTTGAACTCGGACACCGGCGCGGAAAAATGCTGCCAGGTGCCGAGCAGGTCGATAAACTTGATATCGACCATCACGACGCCCTTGTCCTTGATCATTTGCAGAACTTGTTTCGGAGTCATCTGACTCGCCATCCTCCTGGCCGCTTACGGGGCGGCCGACCCTTGGGTAACATTTCCGTCCGCCGGCGCTTGAACTCGGCGGCGCGTCCTCGACCGGGAGTTGGAGCGCCACGAAGGCCCCGGCGCGTATGCATCGGCGCGACGCGACAATCACGTCATTTTTCACGAAATCGGAGCCGACGCAAAGCCCTCGAAGCAGGCGCCTGCCCAATCAACGGGCATCAACAGCTCCGACCCGTCATATTCGTGGCCGCGGCGATTCATTTGAAAAGGCCGCATCGCAACGCAAATTCGGGTGATTCGTGAAGCTCGTCCCTCCGGCCGCTTAATACGACCATCGAAAGTTTGAGCAAAATGGATGCCGTCGGCCTAACGTGATCGCAGGCGGCGCTTGGAATCGCTCCGACAGATACGATTAGGATTGGAAGCCAGGACCGCCGACAGGTAATAATCGTGCAAACGAAATCGTCCGGCGGCGCGCGCGATAGGGCCGTCGGAGCGTGACGGGGAAAATCGATGGACTTTGAGCTGAGCGACTCGCAAAAGGAAATTGTCGAAGGGGTGCGCGCGCTGTGCGCCCGCTTTCCGGACGAGTATTGGCGCAGCAAGGACCAGCGCAAGGAGTTTCCGCACGAGTTCTATCAGGCGGTGGCCCAGGCCGGCTTTCTCGGCATCGCGATTCCGGAGGAATACGGCGGCAGCGGGCTGGGGATTACCGAAGGCGCGCTGGTGATGAAGGAGGTCGCGTATGCCGGCGCGATGAACGCGGCCAGCTCGATCCATCTGGGGATTTTCGGCCTGGCGCCGCTGATTCGTCATGGCTCCGAGGAGTTGAAGCGCCGCTATCTGCCGCGCGTGATCAGCGGCGAGCTGCATGTGGCGTTCGCGGTGACGGAACCCGACGCCGGCAACGACATCACGCATATCAAGACCTTCGCCCGGCGCGAGGGCGACAATTACGTGATCAACGGCCGCAAAGTCTTCACCACCAAGGCGCAGGAAGCGCACAAGATGCTGCTGCTGACGCGCACCACGCCGGTCGACAAGGTGGCGAAGAAAACCGAAGGCATGACGCTGTTTTTCGCCGATCTCGACCGCAACGCGATCGAAGTGCGCGAGCTGCTCAAGCTGGGACGTCACGCGGTCGACACCAACATGCTGTTTATCGACAATCTGAAGGTCTCGGCGGCGGATCTGGTCGGCGAGGAGGGACGCGGCTTCCATACGCTGCTCGACGGGCTCAATCCCGAACGGATTCTGATCGCGTCTGAAGCGATCGGCATCGGCCGCGCCGTGGTCGACCGGGCGGTGCGTTACGCCAAAGAGCGAATCGTGTTCGGACGGCCGATCGGCCAGAACCAGGCGATCGCCCATCCGCTGGCCGACGCCTACGCCAAGCTCGAAGTCGCCGAGCTGATGATGATGAAGGCGGCGTGGCTGTTCGACCATCGCAAACCCTGCGGGCCGGAGGCGAACATCGCGAAGCTGCGCGCCGCCGAGGCCGGTTTCGAAGCTTGCGACCGCGCGGTGCAGACGCTGGGCGGCTACGGCTACATGCAGGAGTACGACGTCGAGCGGTATTTCCGGGAATGCCGGATGCTCAAGATCGCGCCGGTCTCGCAGGAGATGGTGCTGAACACGATCAGCGAGCATGTGCTGAAGCTGCCACGCTCCTATTGAGCGGACGACGACGCTAACTGAACCGTAACGGCCGGCGGGCGATGAAAAGATCGTCATGGACCATGCTGGGCCTCGCGGCCGGATTCATCGGCTTCGTCGGCTATGCGCTCTGGTCGGCGCAGCCGGTCGAGGTGGTTTCGAGCCGGCTCGAACGCGGCGCGGGCGGCGTCTTCGTCGCCGGGAAATTGCGCAATAACAGCGATCAGGCGCGCGCCGTCGACGTCGAAGTGCATTACTACGACGCGAGCGGCCGGCCGCTGGGCGCGGACACGATCGCGGTCAAGCGCCTGGCCGCCGGCGCGACCGCGGATTTCAACAGCCCACCGCATCGGATTGACGGCGTAAAGGATTTCTCGCTTTACCTCAACAACGGCAGAAACCCGTACGGCAACTGATTGCGGGGCGCCGCCGGACTGATCGGCCGCCGGCGCGAATGCTCGGGCCGGGTCGTGAGCTATCCCCGCTCGATCGACCCAGCGAGGCATTCTTCGTATTCGGTTTATGCGGAGCTTGCCGCTGACGGGCTTTTCCGGCTTAATAGCTGTGTGGCGTGCGCCTCTCGCCGCTCAATCCTGTCGAAACTTCCACTTGTCGGTTTCAAGTTGGAGGCGCCACGTCATATATCTATAACTGTTTATGATCGCGTTTCGATGCGGTGTGGCGCCGGTTTGGGGATGGATTGAGCCGAATCTCGACTTGCTTTTCTTGAATCGCATCCGAAATCGGTTCGGCCCGTTGGGGCGTCGTCTGGGGGACAGAGGAGACGGCGGGGTTCCGTAATCGAAATGCGATGAGAAGGCGCAAAGAGCGAAATTTCGGACAGGTGATTCGCGAGCGGCGGCGGGAATTGAACCTGACGCAGCAGGAAGTCGCGCGGCGAATCAAGACTTCGACCGCCTATGTCGGTCATCTGGAGGCCAGCAAACGCCATCCGTCGGACCGGATTCTGAGCCGGTTGGCGGAGGTTCTGGGCAGCGACCGGCGCGAGCTTTTCTTCCTCGCCAATCCGCGCGCGCTGGAGATGCTGCGGCCGGAGATGGCGGGGGTAGCGAAAACTTCCGCATGGGAGGGTTTTCGCAAGGACGAACGCTTACGCCGCCAACATAATATCACGGCCGACGAGATGGAGCTTTTGGCGCGAGTGGCGCTGATGGGCGAAATCTCCGCCGCCCGCGACTTTATCCATATTCTGAACACGGTGCGATACGTCCTGAGCCGCTGAAGCGCGCAAACTCGATGCGCCCCGACGCG